>JAZDLB010000185.1:0-2268 GCA_043802565.1 Candidatus Zixiibacteriota bacterium
AAACCCAGACCTGACTCTTGATCTTTTACCTGCCCGAAGATTTTTCCTTCTCTCTGATTGCCGTTCCTTTTCATCTGGAAATCCACTCCGGAGTGAATTGAATCTGCTTTCACCTCAATCGGGATAGAATATTTTAATGGATTATAAGTTTTGGCAAACGCACTTGCCCTGTAAAACCCCACCTGCAATTTATTTATAAAATAGCACCCGGAAGAGTCAGAGAAAGTCAAAGATTTCTCACAACCATCCATATTATGCACGAAGATTCTGGCAAAAGCAATCGGCTCTCCAGTCAAAGAATCAGTTACTCTACCAGAAATTGCGCCAGTTGGCATAGTGGAAAGCTGAAAATCGATCCCTGTCAGAGTATCCCCTGGATTGACAGTCAGAGTTTCAGGATAAACTTGAAGATAATGGCCAAAAGCAAAAGCGGAAAGCTCATACCTTCCACCAGATAGCTTTTCCAGTTGATAGAATCCAGAGGTATCAGTTCGAGTCACTAAATTCCTGCCATCTAAATTATCCACCACCACAAAAGCTTTAGCCAACGGCTCGCCTGTTATCTTATCTGTTACCCTGCCCGAGATAAAAGCATCTTCTGACTGGGCAAAAGTAAGAACTTCTTCTGAGAAGATGAATAAAGCCACTGTTAAAAAAATGAACACCTTTTTCATAAATCCTCCTTTCATAAAAATTCAACTTTTCTTAAATGCAACCCCTATGCCATATAAAAAAAGTAAGTTATGATTGGTCCTTTTTTGAACATCTGCTAATTCTAACCCTGACTTAAACTTAGTTGCCTTAAATTTATCCATATATTATGAAGTAATCCTTAATGTAAAACTTAGATATTTTCTATGCAAACCATTTCATAATTATGCAATCTCGTAACTATGTAAGGTTTTTGTAGCGGAGGTCTTTAGACCTCCATAAAATTCTTCTCGCAATTCCAGAAGAGGGTGGAGACCCCCCACCTTTGGCGGTGGATTTCGCAAAGATCAACAAGCTCCACCCCTACGCGATTGTCTGAATTCAATCTATCTGTAAAATAAAAAAAATCAATCTTTTAATTGACAATCAAAAAAACTCGAATATATTAATAGACCTTAGAGAGATTCCTGATCCAGGTTACCTTCACAAATATTATTAGATAAAATAATTTTATTTGTATTAAAAGATTTTGAGTTGCATTCACTATAAACTAAATTTAAAAATGAGTAAGGAGTAAAATGAGAAAAAAGATACAGGAAAAACTCGATTTTGAGATCAGAGGTTCAAGTGAGATAAATACCTTTCCTATGATTGATAATTTCCACTTCCCCTTGATTGGTCAGGTGGTCCTGGTTACGTCCATCAACCGAGAGAAAATACCAAACGTAGCTCCAAAAAGCTGGATTTCTATCTTTGCCCGCAGGCCTGCCATAGTTGGCTTCGGATGTAATGTAAACCACGACACTTCAAAAAATATCCTTTCCACCGGTGAATTCGTAATAAATATACCAGGAGCAGAGCTGGCTAAAAAAGTCTGGAAAGCATCTGAGCTAAAAGGGCAGGACCCTAAGGAAATCGAGAAAATCGGCTTAACCCCTATAAAGTCAGTTAAACTTACCACACCCAGAATCGCAGAATGCAAAGCTTATCTTGAATGTTCCTTAGACTGGACCAAAAAATATGGAGAAGAGATTATAATCTTCGGAAAAGTCCTCTTAGCCTCTATCGACAAAAAAGCCTTAGAGGGAACCTTGGAGGATAGGTACAAATATCTGAAGCTTATTACCTACTTAGATGATGGAGCTTACGGAGTAATCAAAACCGTTAATAAAATAGAAAAAGTAGATTCCCCTCTGTAAATCCGTAGGGCATCCGCCTATGGCGGATCAGCCTTGCATTTGTTCATAGCCACTTTAGTGGCGTATTCGGACTAATGACCTCACCCTAACCCTCTCCTGAGAGGAGAGGGAATCAATTCCCCTCCCCTGTAGGGGAGGGATAGGGTGGGGTCAAATCGTAACGCCCGACACAAAGGTCGGGCGCTACGATTTTATCAGGAAGGCGTGACGCTATCCATACAAACTTCAAACGCCAATCCGCCTGAGGCGGACAAACTTTTACTTTATCGGCACCGGGGAAAAACAGAGGATAAAAATCAAAAGAGAAATCCAGCCAACCATTTTTCTTTTATTATCCAGAGGAATAGAATCATTTAAAGTCTGAGGATGAGCTGGTCGAATAATAAAAGCTAATACTAGCCAGATGAGCCATCCCTGC
>JAZDLB010000186.1:0-2729 GCA_043802565.1 Candidatus Zixiibacteriota bacterium
AAGTTGGCACGATATTTGCTTACTATAATGATATAGAAGATAGAGCTTGGGAGATTTCCTCTTCTTAAGGAAAAAAGATGAGTCAGTATGAAAATATAAAATGAGGTACTAAATTGATAATATGGCTAAAATATTAGTAGTTGATAATAACCTGGATATGTGCCAAATTATTTCCGATATTCTTAAAGAAGGGGGCCATACTGTCAATATCTCTTATAATGGGGAAGATGCCCTGAGAAAAATTAAAAAGGATCACTATGATTTGATTGTCTTAGACTATAGACTTGGTGGAATATCCGGATTAGTGGTCCTTGAAAAAGCTTTACAGAGGAGGCCTTCACTAAAAATAATCATGATTTCTGCTTTTGGAAGTGATTCTACCAAGACTAAAGCAAGAGAGTTGGGAGCGGTCGATTTTATAGATAAACCATTTGATATAAAAATGCTTACCCAGAGCGTACAAGATATTTTAACCAGGAATACTGCTGAGAAAGAGTAAAAAAAGATGACTGTTTTTTAGAAAAGGTTTATATGGAAATTATAATTTACAAAAAGAAATAACTATATCTCTTTTTTTAAAAAAAATCCAAAAATGAAAGGAGGTGAAATAAAATGGCAGTAGAAAAATCAATGGCATCCTCAAGTTTAGTAGAAGTTGTAGACAGAATATTGGACAAAGGTATAGTAATTGATGCTTGGGTCAGAGTGTCCTTAGTAGGTATTGAATTATTGGCTATTGAAGCAAGAGTAGTCATTGCTTCTGTAGAGACCTACTTAAAGTATGCAGAAGCAATAGGCCTGACTGCAACCGCAGCATAGGATCCTATTTAAGCTTAAACTAACTTGGGAGGGAATTTTGCCGAAATATCCTCAAAAACTTAGGGTATTTTAACGAGTACATTCCGCCAAGATTCCCATTTTTTTGAAAAAGGGGAGAGTGGATAAAATGGAAAAAATATTAAAAGATATAGTAACTTCTTATGATAATAGAATTTCTGAGGTGGGAACTGTTATCGAAAATACTTATCAGGTGTTAGAGGAGTATCAAAATAATATTTTGCAATCTAAGGAAGATAGGGAAAAGATAAAGGCCCAGTTGCGAGAAGCCTTGACCAGTCAACAGCACCTAAGAAGAAAAGATTTTGACCAGATGATAGAGAAAATATCCGGAGGTATAACTGATAGAAAGGAAAAAATTGAGAATAATCAGTATATAATCAGGGAAGAATTAAAAGGTTATCTTGATAAGCAGAAAGATATTGCTGCTGCTTTAAGAGAAAGATTGGCCCGGTTTACTGACCATCTTAAAGAGAATGAATCTAATAGATTAGTAGATTTTAAGATTTATCTAAAAGACCTTCAATCACAACAAGAAAAAAGAGGAGAAGAAGTCAGGAAAATGTTAGAGGGTTTTCGGAAGGAACTGGAAGTTTATAGAGCTGAACAGATGCTGATGTCTCAAACCTTAAGAAACCTATTAAGCAAAGGAAACTCTTTAAGAATAAGGGATTTTAAAGTAGCAATTTCAGAGATCCAGGCTCAACAGAGGGAAAGAAAAGCTCTCTGGCAGGAGGAAAGGAAAAAAGTTAGAGAGACCTTAGCTGGTTTTCGGCTACCGAAAAAAATATTTTCCAATTTGGAAAAGACCAAAACTTAGCAGAATGATTTAGTTTCTATCATGAAAGAGAAAGAGGATAAAAAGTAAAGAGTTTTAAAAATTTAAGTTAAGTATAAAAGTATAGGAGGAAAAAAGAAATGGGTATTAAAGAAGAGATGGAAAAGTTAGGTGAGGAGATTATCGGTTCTTATGATGTAAGAGTAGAAAGGATTGAACAGCTAAAAAAAGAAACAGAGGAGGCGTTAAAGGGTAGTCGGGATTTGTTAAAGAATTTTCAAAATGTTCATAAAAAAATGAGTATTGAACAAAGAGAAAATTTATCTAAACACAAAGAGAATCTCGAAGGTGAAGTTAAGGAGATGCTAAAAGGATTTCGTCTATCCCTGGAAAAGACGGGAAGCGATTTGAGAAAAGATTTGGCTAAGGGCGTAGAGAAGAGAAAAGCCGAGGTAGGTAAGACCTTAGAAGGTACTCAGAAGATGATGGATGAATTTAAAAATTCCCGGATGCAGATGAGTAAGGAATTAAAAGAAGATTTAGCTGCCGGTGTGGAGAGGAGAAAAGCGGAAGTAGGTAAGTCCTTAGAGGATACTCAGAAGATGATGAATGACTTCAAAGTCTCTCACAGCCAGATGAGTAAGGAGTTAAAGCAGAATTTGACCAAGTCTAACCAGGTGATAAAAAGTGAAGTAAGTAAAATATTGGATGGTTTCCATAGTACTCAAGATAAAGTAAGGGCTGATTTACAGAAGGCATCATTGTCCTGGCAGCAAACGGCTTCTCTCCTGCAAGAAAAGAGAAGCGGGGTAAAAAAACCTATCCCTGAGGTGCTGGAAAAAAAGACCATAAAAGAAACCCTTCCCCAAAAAACTAAAATTGTGGAGGAATTGAGCGACAAAAAACAGGTATTAAGGTTGACTAAAGGACATCCCGAGGGAATGAAACTTACTGAAATTGGTGCCGAGTTGGGAAAAGATTGGAGATGGTATATACCTATAGTTAAAGAACTTATAGAAGAAAATAAAATCCGAAAAGAAGAGAATTTATATTACCCTGTGATATAGGAAAAACGAGATAGTTAAAGTAAATAATGGAGGTGTATATGAAGCAC
>JAZDLB010000187.1:0-2850 GCA_043802565.1 Candidatus Zixiibacteriota bacterium
CAGGCACAGTAATAACTGCCTGGGTAATTCTTTCTCCCAAAAAATCCTCAGCTGTCTTTTTCATTGACTGCAGAATATAAGCTGATATCTCTGGAGGTGAATATTCTTTCCCCTGGATTAAAACCCGCACGTCACCATTTGGCTCCTCCACTATTTTATATGGAACAATCTTCTCCTCTTCCATAACTTCATAATGTCTTCTTCCCATAAATCTTTTTATAGAGAAAACGGTATTCTCTGGATTAGTTATAGCCTGCCTCTTAGCAATCTGCCCCACTAACCTTTCACCGGTCTTGGTAAAAGCCACCACCGAAGGGGTAGTCCTCATTCCTTCAGCATTGGCTATTACCTTAGGCTCACCCCCCTCCATCACCGCCACACAAGAGTTAGTAGTTCCTAAATCTATTCCGATAACTTTTGCCATATTTTTCATACCTCCTATTATATTTTCCCTCTAAGATTTCAACGCATTAAAGTTCAGTGAAAATTGACCAGTGGCCAGTGATCAGACACTGACAACTGATCACTCATTACTGACCACTGTTTTTATCAGGTTTTCCTTTTGACACTATAACCTTAGAATGCTTTATTACTTTATCATTTAAAATATACCCTTTGCTTATTTCGTCTATTACTACCCCTTCGGGAAATTCATCGCTTTCCTGTTGCATTACCGCTTCATGCAAATACGGGTCAAAATTTTCACCTTTGGCTTTGATCTCCTTTAACCCTTCTTTCCTTAAAATTTCTATAAAATGCTGATAGATTAACTCCACCCCTTTATGAAAACTATCGAAATCATTAGAGCTTTTGGCTGATTCTAAAGCCCTCTGGAAATTATCTAAGGTTTCAACTAACCGGGAGATCAATTCTTCATTTGCATTTTTTATTATAGATTGAAACTCCCTGACAGTTCTTTTCTTATAATTATCAAACTCAGCCGCCAGCCGCAGAAGTCTATCCTCTAATTCCTTATACTCCTTCTCAGACTTCTCCAATCGCTCCTTGAGGACATCTACTTGCACCTCTTCCCTCTCCTCAATCCCGGATTCAGATTTTTCCAGTTCCATCTCCTTTTTCTCTTCTAATTCCTTCTCTTCTTCCTCTGATTCTTCTAACCTTGAGGAACTCAAAGAAACCTCATCTCCGTTCTCGGAATTTTCTTTATCCTTTTCTGTCAAAAATCTACCTCCTCGATATTAGAAAAGATATCTAAAAAATTAGAGTTTTTGGAAAAAAGCCCTGGAATGTATCCGCCATAGGCGGATAGCTTTACCCCTCCACCTCAGATAATTCATATAAAAAGAATTAATATAGGCAAACCTAAAGGTTAGCACTCCAAAAAACCCTCCAAAAACCACTTTTTCTTAGCTCTTGCAAAGACTAATTAATAATTGAAAAACCTTAAAAACTTTACTCAGAGAGAACCTCCCCTAAAATATTAGAAGTATAATCCACCAGGGAAACTAACTTTGCATATCTCATCCTGGTAGGACCTATTAATCCTAATTTACCTTTTAAACTCCCTTTTCCATAAGCGGCACAGATTAAACTACAGGATTCTATCTCTTCCTTACCCAGCTCCCGGCCTATGCTGATGCTAATCCCTTCCTTTGTTCCTTTTGTGCTGATTATCTTCAGCCAGAATTTTTTATTCTCAATCAGTCGTATAAAACGAGAAAGGTTCTCCCTCTCCCTGAATTCTGGCTGGTTTAAAAGATTATTCGATTCGCTCAGATAAACCTTTTCCTCTTCCTGAAAGGTTAAAAGGTTATCAGTAGAATCTAAAAAAAGCTGGATTAAATGTGGATTGGCGGTATAGCTATCTTTAAGTCTCTTCTCTGCAGAATTCATAATCTCCCCTAAGCTCAAACCAGAAAGCCTTTGATTTAGCAATCTTTCAGTCTCCTGTAAAGTCTTAGATTTTATCTCGGAATCAATCTCCAGGAGGACACTTTTCACAATCCCTGATTTAACTGCTATAACCATTAAAAGCTTTTTCTCTCCCACGGATAATAAATCGATATGAGTCAAAATCTCTGTGTCTAAATGAGGGGCAATCGTTACTCCGAGTAGATTCGAGACTCTGCCTAAAACCCTGGAGGCTTGTTCTAACAAATCCTCCACTGCTGTATAATCCTCCATTAAGTTCTTTCTAATCTTTTCTTTTTCCTGTGGAGTTAATTTTTCTGGTCTAACCAGGTTATCTACATAAACCCTGTAACCTTTATCTGTTGGAACCCTTCCCGCAGAGTGATGAGGCTGTTTTAAAAATCCTTTCTCTTCTAAATTCTTCATTGAATTTCTTATAGTTGCAGAACTAATTCCCAGACCATACCTTTCCGCTACCGCTTTTGAGCTTACCGGCTGAGCATTTAAGATATACTCATTAATCAGAGCTTTCAGGATTTTCTTTTCCCTTAAACTTAAATCTCCGGTCATGATTTTACCATGTTAAGTCTTTATTATTTAATAAATTAACTGTTAGCACTCTCGGTATTAAAGTACCAGCATATTTATAATAATCCTATACGAACATAATGTCAAGAAAAAAGGGGAAATTCAAATTTTTCAATATCAAGATTCTGGAGTGTAAACCTTTAGGTTTACCAGTAAAAAATCTATTTAATGGATTAAATGTAAAGTGTAGTAGGTCAAGCATGTCCGCCAAAGGCGGACTGCTTGACAAATCAACTACAAACCCTCCTGATAAAAAAAGGACAGCCACCCCGCAGAGCGGGATTTCACAAAGTTCAACCAGGGCTGTCCCTACAAATAGCTTCTTCAAACTCCAAACACTAAACTCTAAACTGCATTTTAGCAGGGTGCTGGTCCACCTTTGAAAAGATA
>JAZDLB010000188.1:0-6934 GCA_043802565.1 Candidatus Zixiibacteriota bacterium
TTATGCCGTTTGAAAAAGTTGAAAAAATATGGATGAATGGAAAGAATGTAAATTGGGATGATGCTAAAATTCATGTGCTCTCCCATGTGATCCATTATGGCTCCAGCGTTTTTGAGGGGGCCAGATGCTATAAATCTAAAAAAGGTCCAGCTATTTTCCGGCTGAAAGAACATACTGATAGGCTTTTTAATTCAGCCAAGATCTACCGGATGAAAATCCCCTTTACTAAAGAGGAGATCAATCAGGCAATAATTGATCTTATTAAAATCAATAAATTAGATGAATGTTATATTCGACCGGTGGCTTACCGCGGATACAAACAATTAGGAGTTGATCCAACCGGCTGTCCCATCGATGTCTCCATTGCAGTCTGGAAATGGGGAAAGTATCTGGGCAAAGATGCCCTGGAGAATGGTGTTCCGGTCTGTGTCTCCTCCTGGAATAGAATGGCCCCTAACACATTTCCAGCAATGGCGAAAAGTGGAGCTAATTATATGAACTCCCAGTTGATTAAATTGGAAGCTAAAGAGCATGGATATGTTGAAGGAATTGCCCTGGATGTCTATGGATATGTAAGCGAGGGAAGCGGTGAGAATATATTCATAGTCAGGGATGGAGCCTTAATCACTCCATCCTTTGGTTCCTCTATTCTACCTGGAATTATTCGTAATACGGTGCTTTATTTAGCCCAGGAGTTAGGAATAAAGGCCATCGAGGAAAATATCCCCCGTGAGGCACTCTATATCGCCGATGAGGTTTTCTTTACAGGTAGTGCCGCAGAGATTACCCCGATAAGCTCAATCGACAAGGTGAGCATCGGTTCAGGAAAACGAGGTCCCCTAACTGCAAAATTGCAAGAGAGGTTTTTCCAGATAGTTTCAGGTGAGGCTGAAGATAAATATGGCTGGCTTACTTACGTGAAATAAATTGGAAAACAGAAGTTAGACTTTCTCAGAGGGTAAAGATGATAAAGAGTTTTAAAGAGCTTCTCGATTCTGTAAAAAATAAAGAGAGGAAAATCTTAGCAATTGCCGGAGCTGAGGGCGAGGATATAATAGAAGCGGTAAAGATTGCTACTGAGCAAAAGATTATTTCTCCGATTCTGATAGGTGACCCGGATAAAATCGAGAGTTTATGTAAAAAATCAAATTTTGATTTAAGTCGATTGGAGATTTTAGGAGAGAAAGAACCTCAGAAAATAGCTTCCTTAGCGGTTGAGCTGGTTAAACAGAAGAAAGCTGATATGTTGATGAAAGGGAAAGTAGACACCCCTACTCTTTTAAAAGCGGTGCTGGATAAGGAAAAAGGGCTTAAAAGCGGAAAACTTTTAAGCCATATAGCAGTGATGGAAGTAGAAAAATATCCCAAGCTTATGCTTATAACTGATGGCGGGATGAATATCGCGCCTGATGTTATGAAGAAAATCGATATCTTGAAAAATGCGATTGAGGTTGCAAAAAAGTTAGGAATAGAAAAACCCAAAATTGCCTGCTTGGCTGCAGTGGAATTGGTAAATCCGGATATGCCGGAGACCATCGACGCCTCGATAATTTCAAAGATGGCTGAACGAGGAGAGATAAAAGACGTGATCGTAGATGGTCCCATAGCTTTGGATGTGGCTATTGATTCCAAATCCGCACAGACCAAAGGGATTATCTCACCCATCTCAGGGGATACAGACATCTTCCTCTGTCCAAACATTTCCTCCTGCAATATTCTGGTTAAAGGACTAATTTATTTAGCCGGAGCTAAAGTGGGTGGAATAGTAGTTGGAGGCGGAGCTCCAATAGTCTTGCTTTCCCGTTCAGATTCAGCCGAGATTAAACTTTTGTCCATAGCCTTAGGTGCGGTGGTTAGTTGAGTAGTTTTTAAATTAATAAAAAAAGGCATTTATTATGCGTTCGGCTTTCCTTTATTTATTTTCTGTAATTCTTTTTAATCTCTTTTCTTTGTCCTTCTCTTCAGATATAAAATCTCAGGTGGATGAACTTTTCATCAAAGCCTCCTCGGGTGAAGAAAAATACCGGGATTTGGTGGAACCATCTAAAAAAGCTTTAATCGAAATGGGGAAAGATGCAGTTCCTTTTCTGGTTGATAAATTAGCAACTCAGGATGCCCGGGAGATTTTAACCTTAGTTGATATTTTAGGTAAAATCGGTGAGCCTGCAGTCCTCCCTTTGATCGATTGTCTGAAAAGTGGAAACAAAGATAAAGTTAAAACTTCATCCCGGATATTAGGAGATATAAAAGATAAAAGAGCAGTTCAACCACTTTCAGATTTACTGGATAACCCCGATTTCAACATCCGTGCGAATGCTTGCTCCTCTCTGGGTAAAATCGGAGATACTACGATTTTGAATGAAATTATCTTTTTGTTAAATGATTCAGTGGAAGTGGTAAGAAAAAGTGCCGCAGTTTCCTTAGGTGATCTGAATAATCCAGAAGCAATCGATTTTCTGATTAAAGCTTTGAAAGATAAACATTTCAGCGTAAGGATGACCGCCTCGATCTCCTTAGTCAAACTCGGTCAACCGGCAGTTGATCCTCTTTTGAATGTTTTAAACGACGAAGATGACAATACCAGATACTTATCTATCGAATCTTTAGGAAAACTTAAAGACCCTCGTGCGGTTCCATATCTTTTAGAAAAATTGAGATCAGGGGATTGGGCTGAAAGAGGTTTTGCAGTAGAATCTTTAGGAAAGATAGGAGATAAAAATGGAATAAAGGCAATTATCGATTTATCTAAAACAGAAAGTCATCCCTTTGTTAAAAGAAAGATAAAAGAAACCTTAGATGAGCTTAAAGCTGTATCTTCGTTGGTTAGGGAATTGGATTTTTCTGCCTACAGCTGAACCCTGGTGACCCGAACTAATTTAACAAATTATGAGAAAAATACTACCTAGAAAGTTCTACAATCGCTCAACTTTAAAGGTGGCAAAAGAGTTATTAGGTAAATATTTAGTTGTGCCTAAGAATGGAGAAAAGCTTTCCGGAAAGATTGTGGAGACCGAAGCTTATATCGGCCTGAACGACCCGGCCTCTCATGCGTATAGAGGAATGACTGAAAGAAATAAGGTTATGTTTGGAAATCCAGGATATGCTTATGTCTATTTAACCTACGGAATGTACCATTGTCTGAATTTCGTCACTGAAAGAAATGGATACCCAGCCGCAGTTTTAATTCGAGCCTTAGAGCCGGAACAAGGAATCGAAACGATGCAGCAAAGAAGGAAAAAAGAAAAGTTTGAAGACTTAACCAATGGTCCAGGAAAGTTATGTCTGGCTATGGGAATAGATAGATCCTTATGCGGGGCGGACCTCTGCTCTGAGGTCATCTATGTAGAAGATAGAGGTGAATCTACAGGAAAAATCGTTTCTACTAACCGGATTGGGGTAGATGAAGGAAAAGAGAAAAAGTGGCGTTTTTATATAAAAGAAAGTGGATTTGTTTCGAGGAAATAAAATGGATCGACTTGTATATTATTTGATAATAACCCCACCTCTTCTTTTTGCAATCACCGTGCACGAATATTCCCATGCCTGGATGGCATATCGTAAAGGTGATCCTACTGCCAAACAAGCTGGAAGGCTCACCTTAAATCCACTCTCCCATATCGATATAGTCGGGCTGGTGCTTCTTTATTTCTATGGTTTTGGCTGGGCAAAGCCAGTTCCGGTAAATCCTTTCAATTTTAAAAATCCTCATAAAGATGAGCTCTGGGTTTCCTTGGCTGGACCAGGCTCAAATATGCTTTTAGCTTTAATTTTCGGACTTATCTTCAGGTTACTTATCACCCCCTACGCTCTTAGCTCAGAACCTTCTACCCATCAACTTTTCTTGATAATGCTGGTTAAGGGAATACAATTGAACCTGGTTTTAGCAGTCTTTAATCTCATCCCGGTAAACCCTTTAGATGGTTCCCATATCTTAAGTGGTCTTTTACCTCCCAAATATTATATCCAGTTAAGTCAGATTCAAAAATATGCACCTTATGTTTTATTAGGCGTGATCCTGTTAGACTATTTTTTAAATCTTGGAATACTCTGGTTTATTTTCAAACCATTTATCCTCTTTTTTGGAACTCTCTTTGCAGGACCGGAGTTCATCCGGCTTATCTATGTATGAAAAAGATTCAGATTTTAAGATTCCAGCACTTCCTGGTGTCATTCTGAGTCTCGCCACAGGCGGACGAAGAATCTCCATCCGCCTGAGGCGGATTCAGTCGTCCCATAGGGGACTTCTTCAGAATGACAGCTTTAGTAGGTCGGGTTGCAAAGCTACCCGACACTGATTATAAGATTATGTCGGGCAGTTCCGTCAAAAGCTGAATAGCCCGACCTACTGACTGACTTTATATGGGATCTATATTTCAATTTAAGCTAAAAAAGCAATACCTTTTGAGTATTATACCCAGAATAACAAAGCTAGAATTGAAAATGTTTCTTCTCTTTTCTTATCTAATTCTCCTTTTTTTGAACTGCTACCCAGCCGCTCGCCTGAAACCTCCTCCGGAGGAGCTTACTCCGCAAAAAGTATTAGAAAAAGCGATCTCAAATCAAAGCCAGATCAAAACCTCTTCTTCGCTCATAAACTTCAACTACAAATCTAAACAGGGAAATTTCTCCGGAGACTTAGAACTATTTTTAAAAAAGCCAGATAGTCTTGCCTTCAGAGTAAAAGCTTTTTTAGGTCCCGACTACCTATCTGGAGTAGTCTATAGCGATACCTTACTTTTTTATTTCCCCCGTCTAAAAAAATATTATAAAGGTATCACTCAAAATTGCTCTTATGATTCTATTTACGAGAATGAAATTAACCTTTTCTGTCTTTTAAAAATTCTTGCAGTTGAAATCCAGATAAAGGAAGACCGGGCTTATTATACCGGAGCTGACCAGAGAAACTACATCTATGAAGATAGCCTTCAAATGTTGAAAAGAAAATTCTGGCTGGATAAAAAAGAGGCACTCTTAAGAAAGAGTATCTGGGAGAGGTTGAATAGGTTAGAAGTAGAACAGGAAAAAACTCAGGGATTTGTGATAGAATACAACGATTTTAGGAAATTCAACGGGGTAAAACTCCCTCAGACCATAGAGATAAAATCATTAGATGGAAAAGAGAAGCTCCGGCTTAAATTTTTGGAAATTCAGATAAATTCATCTATTTCGGAAAAGAAATTCCAGCTTAAGATTCCTGAAGACGCAAAACCTCTGAAGTAGTTCAGACCTTCTGGTACGAGTGTAATGAGCAGACAAGTCCGATTTGTGTAGCGGAAGGCCGTCAAGGTCTTGAGACTTCAGCCTTCCATTCTCTTGTTAAAGGAAGATGGAAACCTGTTCGCCAAAGGCGGATCCGCTACAAAATAATAACGTTCGACAGGACCGTCGGACGTTACGTTTCTGGTTCAGGAATTCTCCCCGTAGGGAATCTTGACGACAATTCCCGAACCAACCTGAGCACTCCAACATTACTTCTTTTTTACCTTTGAACCTTTAAACCTTTGAACTTTCTATTATTATTTAACCGCTTCTGGATAAGTCTTTGCATCCTCCTCCCCTCTTAATACCCTGAGAGCACCTAAAGCTAAAGCTTTCATCTCATCCTGTCCTGGATAGACTAATATCTTAGCAATAAAACCTACATATTCTCTCAACTTCTCAACCACCATATCCGAGTAAGCCAATCCTCCGGTTAAAACGACAGCATCCACCTTACCCTTGAGAGCTACAGTTCTGGCACCAATTTCACAGGCAATCTGATAGATCATTGCATTATAAATAATTTCAGCCTTCTTATCGCCCTGTTTTATTCTTTTTTCCACCTCTTTAGCATCATTCGTCCCTAAATAAGCCACCAGACCACCACCACCCACCATCCTTTTTTTCACCTGTTCTAAAGTCGCTTTCCCGGAAAAACACCATTCCGCAAAATCAAACATTGGTAAAGTTCCAGACCTCTCCGGAGTAAAGGGACCACTGTGCAAGCCATTATTAACATCAATTGCTCTTCCCTTTCTCAAAGCCGCTGCGGTAACTCCACCTCCTAAATGAGCCACAATCAGATTTGTCTCCTCTAACTTTTTCTTCAAATCGTTTGCGGCTAATCGGGCTGTGGCTTTTACGTTTAGTGCATGAAAAAGACTTTTCCTGGGAAACTCCGGCAAACCTGAATAGCGGGGGTATTCTTCGAATTCATCCACAGAGGGTGGATCCACAATGAAAGCGGGTATATGATAATCCCAACCAAGCCCAAAAGCTAAAACTGCACCTAAATTAGCCGCATGCTCTCCTCCAAAAGCATTTCTACCATCCTCGATCATCAGTTCATTTACCAGATAAGTTCCCCCAACCACTGACCTTAAAAGTCCACCTCTACCTACTACTGCCGAAAGAGTTTCTGGCTTAATCTCATACTCTTCCAATAAGTCTTTAATCAGTTTCTTTCTGAACTCATATTGGTCCCAGACCCTTTTAAATGGCTCCAGTTCTAATTTGCTATGGGAGATTGCTTTTCCAAAAAGCTCCTTTTCATCTTCAAAGATTGAGACCTTGGTAGAGGTCGAACCTGGGTTGATTACCAGGATTCTAAAACTATTCTTCTTGTTCATACTTTTTTCTATCCTTTTGTTTTCTTGATAAGAACTCTTATTGTAAACAGTTTAATTTTCTTTTTCTTTTTTACCTTTAAACCCTTGAACTATATTTTTTAAATACAACATAAAATATTCTTTATATCCCCTACTTTTTTTATCCTTTCATTTGCCAACTGGTAAGCAGCCTTATAAGGGGAGATATTCCCTCTTCTGGATATAGCCAGAACTTTTGCCATTATATCATAGATCTTTTTAGCTGAGGCTAAAGCCTCCTCCTTGGATAAAATCTTTAAGGCATCTGCTGTCATGAAAAGCTCACCACTATTTATCACAAAATCAGG
>JAZDLB010000189.1:0-3836 GCA_043802565.1 Candidatus Zixiibacteriota bacterium
AAAATTTATGCCCATCTTCTCTAAATAATCTTCGATATATTTCTGCTCTTCTCTTTTAACCTCTAAAAAGGGTAATTCTTCTGATCTTTCAGGGATTAAAAATCTCAGAAGATCAAGATGCATATCCGTAGCGTGCCGGACATAATCAACCGGTGGCACTTCTATATTCAGAAAAAGGTCGCTCCTATCTCTTTTATGCCCGATCCGGTATTTCGCTCCGGAAAGGTAAATCCACATCCCGTGACCAAAGGAGAGAGTATTTTCATCCGAGCAGTCAAAAGCTAAATCGAACCTTTTCTTCCTGAGTCTAAAGATATTTAAGAGAAAAGCTAAAGGGTTTCGAATATATCTTTTTTTCTCCAGGACCAGAAGCTCATCCACTAATTTAGAGCCGGAAAAAAGCTCAGTTGAAACTGCACTGGCTAAAAAAGAGATTTTGGCTTGAGAAAACTTTTTTCTTAAGGCTATAAGCAGGGGTGTGACCAAGATCGGATTACCAATTCGATCATCCTGTCTGATCACTAATATCTTTTTGATAGAGGAAAGGTCAACTCTATCAGAAATTGGTCTATTTTTAAGGAAAAATCTCAAAATTTCAATTAAAAACGACTTCCCTTTTTTCTCAAGCTCTTTTCTCATCTTCCTCTTTACAAAAATATTCCTCATTCAAATCTTTTTTCACAACAGCTTACTTGACAAATTAAAATTATTCTAATATCCCCAATATCAAAAGTCAACATCTTTTGAGAATATAACCTCGGGCTTTATCTACCCGACGATAACGAAATCAGCCTGTCATTGCGAGTCTCGCCTTTGGCGGAGCGAAGCAATCCGTTTACACAATCTCCAAAAACCGTTACCGAAATACTGAAAAACTACACTCAGGCGGATCTAAGTTTTTCAAAAGACCATACTCAGAGTTAAATCTCTTTAGGTTTAAGGGGTGCGAAGGGATGGCATATAACGGCACAGCCTATACGCCGTATCCGTCAGGCATTATCTTTTACCCATTGCCAGGTAAAACTACCTTCTGGCTATAACTAAATAAGTTTATAGTTCTTATACTCTCCTATTCTCCAGCCGGTGATTTTCTCAATCGCATACAATATTTTATCTTTAAGGGTAAATTTTGCTTTTGATTTGTCAAATTTAAATTCGATATCTTGTTGTTTAATCCTCTCCTGCATTACCTTCGGATGCGTTCCTTTAAATAATTTCAGTTCATCGATGTTGTTGAAATCAAATTCCTCCTCCAGGGGGAGATTCTCTTTAAGCCAATCGTCATCATGCCAAAATCTATGAAAATAGTCAGCCTTTTTCTTCATCCCTTTAGGATCTCTAACAAAATTGTAATGATAGATGGTCACCTCCACTTTCTTAACCCTTAATTTTTTACCTTTCTCGTTCTTCTCGTAGGCTTCCGGGCTGGAATATCTTCTAAAACCCTGAGAATCTTTATAAGCTCTAATAGTTTTTATATTTCTAATAACCCTTACCTCATACCTATGCCATCTTCTGGTTGTTCCAATGTAATCATAGCTGCCCCAAAAATTTAAGAATTTAAAGAGCAAACCTTCAACCCGTTTATCCTCCTGGTATTTCAATATCGCCTCTCGAATTTTATCTAGGTCGTTTTCATGGATTACCTCATCCGCTTGTAAATGAACTCCCCAATCTCCAGAGATATGATTGGCGGCCAGATTGGCCTGCCGGGCAAAAATCCTTCCACCTTCTCTTAAACCTTCGTCCCAAACTGTATCGATAATTTTTATCTTGGGAGATTTTAAATTTTCTATGGCTTCCCGCGTGCCATCCTTTGAGTCTCCTACTGCAATCACAAATTCATCGCATACAGGTAAAACCGATTGGATAGATTCAAGAAATGGATACCCGTATTCAAAACCATTTCTGATATATGAAAAACCACTTAAGATCATCTTGTCTGATTTTAACCAAAAAAATGACAGCTAACTCCTTCATTTCTGAACTATTTCGTAGACCCTAGGGTTTTAGGATAGCTCAGAAGTAGAGATTTAACTCTAATGCAGAAATTCAATTATACCGATTTCTACAATCCGCCATCCTCACTCTTTCTTTGGGCGTAAGGTGACCGGCTTTGATTATTGAATTTAAAAGTTACTTCTCCTCTCTAATAGAGACGCATTGACATGCGTCTCTACCTCCTCCTCACCTTACTCTACTTTATTTTTTTAGCACTGACCGGTTTAATCTTTATATTTTCCTTGAAAACTCTGCCTAATCTTTTTATCCCTTCCACTATCATCTCTTCGGACATTGTGCAGAAGTTTAATCTTAAGGTATTGTCCCGATCTTCTCTGGCAAAAAAGGATATGCCCGGAACATAAGCAACTTTTTCTTGAATTGCTTTAGGTAAAAGCTCAGTTGCAGATGCGCCTTCAGGTAATTCCACCCAGAGAAAAAGCCCACCTTCGGGCTTGGTCCAGCTGACTTTTTCCGGGAAATATTCCTCCAGTGCCTTCAGCATAACCTGCATCCTTTTAGCATAAGCTTCTTTTATTTTCTCTATATGGCTATCCAGATGACCCTCTTTCAGATATTCATAGATAACATACTGGGAGAAGGTGCTGGTATGCAGGTCCGTGCCCTGTTTCATCCTTTCGAATACACCCATCACTTCCTTAGAGGCCGCGATCCATCCTATCCTTGTTCCGGGAATGATTATCTTGGAAAAAGTTCCTAACTGGATTACCAGCTCACCACCCAGGCTTTTAAGAGAGGGGACATCTTTACCTCGATACCGCAATTCACCATAAGGATTATCATCAATTATTGGCACATAATATTCCTGCGCCAGCTTCACCAAAAGCTTTCTTCTCTCATAACTCATCGTAATGCCAGAGGGATTCTGAAAGTTTGGAACTGCATAAATAAAACGGGGTTTGCTTTTCTTTATAGCATCTTCTACCTGGTCCATAACCATCCCGTCTCTATCCATATCTACCGTTACATAATGGGGATGATAAGCATTAAAAGCTTGCAAGGCACCTAAGTAGGTGGGGTTTTCAACTATCACAAAAGACCCCGGATCAAGAAAGGCTTTACCTGTCAGATCCAGCGCCTGCTGAGAACCGCAGGTGATGAGAATATTCTCCTCAGTAAGTTTTATCCCCTCTTTAGAAAGTTTTTTCGCTATGAATTTGCGCAGGGGTAGATAACCCATAGTTACGCTATATTGTAGAGCGTTCCCCCCGTTTTTATCCAGAACTTTGATACAGGCCTGCTTAAGTTCTTCGATTGGAAAAAGCTCCGGCGCGGGTAGCCCACCCGCAAACGATATAATTTCAGGTCTCTCGGTTATTTTAAGAATTTCCCTGATAGCTGAGCTTTTCATCTTCCAGGCTCTATCAGAGAAGATCCAGTTTAAAGTCACGATACCTCCTTAGTATATGAATTATTTACTTCTTTACTACTATCACACTTAGATATTTTATAAAAAATATGGACCAAGTCAAGCAAATTTAAAATATCAGATTGACTATTTTGCAGGGGGAACTAACTTGTTGCTCTGATCTTTCGTAGTGCGATCCAGATTGTCCCGCCATCGGCGGGGATCAGGTTCGCAAAAAAACGTAGAGACGCATCGCCCTGCGTCTCTATATCTCTATCCCCTCTCCTTCAGGAGAGTAGTAGGTCGGGTTGCGAACCATTTGGTGAGCTACCCGACACAAGAAGATTTTTCGATCAGGTTGTTGGAGCCCCACGATTTAGATTTTGTCGGGTAGTCTGCGACAGCCCGACCTACAAAATTTTCAGATCTAATATTCAACCTCAACCAGATGGCAATATCCGCAGAA
>JAZDLB010000190.1:0-4475 GCA_043802565.1 Candidatus Zixiibacteriota bacterium
TTGAAGAAGCAATCAAGATTTACAAACAGATTGTCAGAGCGTATCCTAAGAGTCCAGATCTTCCTGAAACCTATTTCAATCTTGGGTTAATTTATTTTAGTTATCTAGATAATCAAAAAAATGCTGAGGAGGTATGGAAAAAACTTTTTAAAAAGTATCCCCAATTTGATTTAGAAAAAGAGTTTTTCGATTATGCACAGAAGTTTCAGGATGAAGGAAAGCCTTGGATGGCGATTAAACTTTATGAGGAGATATTAAATTTCCTACTAAATAGTCCGAATCGGGAAAAAGCTTTATTCTTGATGGGATTTGTTTATTCTGAACAGTTGAAAGATTATAATAAAGCGAAAGACATTTTCGAAAAATTTATAAAAGAATATCCGCAGAGTGACTTAAAAGACGATGCAGAGTTTATGTTGAAGAATCCAGGGAAGGAGCCGGAGTTAGATAAAACAAAATAGTTGCGATAGTTCGTATTCGTCGGGCGTGAAGCCCGACGCTACAACAAAGTATCAGAATGCAGAGGAAGGCTTCAGCCTTCCCTTCCTTTTTTTAATAAATATGGAAACCTGAAGGTTTCCGCTACTTAAAACCTCACACTTGCCCTTTCTTTAGAAAAGAGAGCTAGTAGGGACGACCCGGCGGTTCGACAAGCTCCCTTCGACCTTGCACTTCGTCCTGAGACTCAGTGTCGAAGGAAGGCTCAGACCGAAAGGAGTAGAGCCGAAGGACGTGTCGCCCCTATGCTCTCATGTTTAACACCACAACATATAGGTATAATTTATCGGATAAACACATTTTATATGGTTTTTTTTGTTGACAACTATAAAGGTTTCTATTAATTTTCTAACGAAAATTTATAAGGAGTGAACTTGAGAGTTGTGCTCCAGAGGGTGAGGGAGGCTTCAGTTGAAGTTAAAGGTAAAACAGTTGGTGAGATTAACAGCGGCCTGGTTCTTTTGGTTGGTGCTACGACCGGAGATAGTGAAAAAGAGGTTGTTTATTTAGCGGATAAATGTGTGAACTTGAGAATCTTTGAAGATGCACAAGGGAAGATGAATCTTTCAGCTTTAGAGGTTGGAGTAGAGGTTTTGGTTATCTCTCAGTTCACTTTACTCGGTGATACCCGAAAGGGGAGAAGACCAAGTTTTACTGAAGCTCTTGAGCCAGTAGAAGCGGAAAAACTCTATCTGAAGTTCGCAGATTATCTGAAAGAAAAAGGTTTAAAGGTTGAACAGGGAATCTTCGGTGCAAAGATGTTGGTTAAGATTTTCAATGATGGTCCAGTAACATTCATTTTAGATAGTAAGGAGAAATAATTAGTAGGGACAGGGCTTGTCCCTGTCCGACAACTAAGAATTATATTATGACCTCAGAATTTAAAAAACTTTTAGATGGAAAAAGATTGGTTTTGGCCTCTACCTCACCCAGAAGAAGTGAGATATTGAAAGCTGCCAAGATAGATTTTGAGGTTATATTTCCTGAGAATATAAAAGAGGAAGAGATTTCAGATGATCCAGTTTTTCATGTTTTAGAGCTTTCCAGGAAAAAGGCAGAAAGTGTTTCTCAAAAGGTTAAGGATGGGTTTATCCTTGGAGCGGATACCATAGTGGTTTTAAACAAAGAGATTTTAGGTAAACCTAAAGATCAAGTAGATGCTTTCAGGATACTGAAAAAGTTAAGTGGAAAGGAGCATAAGGTTTATACCGGGATTACACTTTTAGATATAAAAAATGGAAAAATTTCAAGTGATTATCAACTTACTAAAGTCAAATTCAACCAGCTTAAGGATAAAGAAATTGAAGATTACATAAAGACTGGCGAGCCAATGGATAAAGCTGGTGCTTATGGCATTCAGGGGATGGGGAATTTTCTGGTGGAAAAAATCGATGGGGATTTAGATAACGTGATTGGGCTTCCCATGAAAAAATTAAAGGAGCTACTTCTGAAGATCAAATCCTGAAGCGAGGGGAAATTGGAGAGTTTAGGTTCATTCCTAAAGGAAAAAAGATTTGCCTCAGGGGTTAGCTTAGAGCAGGTTTCAGCTGAGACCAGGATCAAGCTGGCCTACTTAGAAGCCCTGGAAGAGGAGAGATATGAGCTTTTGCCGGCACCTCTTTATAAAAAAATATTTGTGAAAGCCTATGCCGATTATCTGGGTTTGAATTTTGAAGAGCTGACGAAAAGATTCTTTGAAAAGGAAGCAGAACCAGAAACCACAGAAAAGGAAAGAGCAAAACCTTATCCTGAAATTGTCCAGACAAAGAAAAAGAGTAATAATCATCTTCTGGTCTGGGCTGGTATTATTTTAGGCCTGGTTATTATTTTAGTATTTATAATACAAAAAAAGCCTGACACTCTTTTTAATAATAAGGTTTCCGGGCCAAAAGTAGAAGAGGCCAGGATGAACTTACCTTCTACAGTGATAGATTCAGTTAAATCTGAGAACGAATCCTTAAGAAAAAAAGAGGTAAGGGAGGTCGTTTCTGAACCTGAAGAGATGACCTTAAGATTAGAGGGAGCTGAGACGTGCTGGGCTTTAGTGATTGGAGATGGGGATACGCTTTTCAGTGGATTTATCAATGGTGGAATGAAAGTTGAATATAAAGCCAGAAATCGCTTTAAGCTCACCTTAGGAAGAGCCTGGGCAGTCAAGGGATATCTAAATGGAAAAAGGCTTAAGCCTTTTGGACCGAAAGGTAAAGGGATTTTCGGTCGTGAGATAAATAAAGATAACTACCAAGATTTCTTAGAAACTACTGAGGGGGAAAGATGAAAAACTTTTCAAGAAACAGGAGCGCAGGAGAGGAGGTTTAATTGTATCTGTCCAGGTTAGAGATCTTAGGGTTCAAATCTTTTCCCTATAAAACTGAACTATTTTTTGATGAGGGGGTTACGGCCATAGTAGGTCCGAATGGTTGTGGCAAAACCAATATCTTAGATGCTATCCGCTGGGTATTAGGAGAGCAGAGGACCTCTCTTCTAAGAGGGGAGAGAATGGAAGAGGTGATCTTCAACGGCACTAAAGAGCTGAAACCTTTAGGGATGGCAGAGGTATCTCTGGTAATTCAGAATAACCTGGGGATCCTGCCTACTGAATATCAAGAGGTATATATCACCCGTCGTTTATTCCGTTCAGGTGAAAGCGAGTATCTTTTTAATAAGAAAATCTGCCGTTTAAAAGATATCGTCGATCTTTTCTTAGATACCGGGATGGGAGCTCATGCCTATTCGGTGATCCAGCCAGAGATGGTTGAATCGGTCTTATCGAATAAGACTGAAGATCGAAGATTTTTGTTCGAGGAGGCAAGTGGCATCTCCAAATATAAACATCGGAAAAAAGAAGCATTAAGGAAATTAGAGAGCACGGAAAACGATCTTTTACGTTTAAAAGATCTGGTTACAGAAGTTGAAAAACAGGTTAATTCTCTGAAAAGACAGGTTAGGAAATCTGAGCAGTTTAAAAGATTATCCCAGGAATTGAAAGATTTAGAGCTCAGGTTGAGTAAAAATCAATATGAGCTTCTGAGAGAAAGGGAAGTGGAGCTTGAAGTCAAGCTCTCAGAATTGGGAGCGGAGCGGGTAACTCAACAGGCGAAATTAGCAAAGCTGGAATTAGAAAATGAAAATCTGAGATTGGAGTTAACTCAAGCAGAAAAAAAATTCTTCTCCTATAAGCAGGAATTAGATAATTGTCTTGAAGAACTACATAGATTAGAAAAGGAGAGCGTTTTACTAAATGAGAGAAAGCTGAATTTAGAAGAGGATAAGGAGAGGTTAATAAAAGAGATAGGGGAAAATCTTTCTCGCCGAGATTTGATGGTACAGGAGATAGAGGGTAAAGAGGAAAAGATAAAAGAGGTTTTAGAAAAGATAAGCTCTAAAGAAAAAGAACACCTGAAAACCGAAGAGGGACTGAAAGCCATAGAGGTTAGATTAAAAGAATTTAAAGAAAAAGTAGCCTCAAGTGACACTCAGCTTTCAGATGCAGGTGAGATGGTACATCAAGCGGAGTTAGAAGAACAAAATCTTAAAATGCAGTTAGATGAACTGGAAAGAAATAGTAGTTTGGTATCTGAGGAAGAGGAAAATCTGTTAAGAGATTTAGAGAAAATTGAGAAGGGAAAAGAAGTTTTACAGAACTCGGTACTTTCCTGTAATAATTCCTTAGAAGACAAAGCAAAAGAAAAAGTGACTCTTCAGAAAAAGTCAGAGGAGACCCGGATAAGTTTGGAGAGTTTAGTTGAAAAAAGAATAGAGAAAGAGAAAGAGGAAAGCTCCCTTAAAGCAAAATTTGAACTGTTCCGGCATATAAGCCAACACTATGAAGGGTATCAGGCAGGAGTAAAGGCGGTTTTAGGTCAAAAGGAGGTATTTCCCGGATTGATCGCTCCAGTAGCTAATCTTATAACTACAGAGAAAGAATATCTAACCGCCATAGAGTCAGCCTTAGGTGAGTCGGCTCAGTATATCCT
>JAZDLB010000191.1:0-2851 GCA_043802565.1 Candidatus Zixiibacteriota bacterium
CGACAGCCACATAATTATTGAATTAAATTCAGGGGCATAGCAATCTGTGTCTTAATGAAACTCCATACCATCTAAAACTATCTGTCAGATCAAGACTTCGTGAATCTTCTTTTTTTACCCATTTTCCCCTTGACAACCTTAATAAATACTTTAATATTAATCAAAATTTTAAAAACGAATTGCTTATGGAAAAATATCAGAAAACCATTAAAGAACCAGTTACTTATACCGGAGTTGGACTACACACCGGGAATAAAACTACCGTAACCTTCAAGCCTGCACCAGTAAATCACTGGATCAGCTTTATTCGCAAGGACTTAGCAGATTCTCCGGAAATACCGGTTGATATAGAGCATGTGGTTGATATAACCCGCGGTACTACTTTAGGCAAGGGAAATGTAAAAGTATATACGGTAGAACATATTTTAGCGGCAGTAATTGGCTTGGAGATAGATAATCTGATCATCGAGTTAGATAATAATGAACCTCCGGTAGGAGACGGTAGTTCCCTACCTTTTGTCAATGCCCTGCTCAAGGCAGAAATTGAAGAACAGGATGTGCTGAAAAACTTCATTCAGGTTGAAACCCCTTTGATCTACTCTGAGAAAGAAAGAGGAGTTGACATTGCCGCTTTTCCTTCTGATGATTTACGGATCACTTTTATGATCGACTATCGTAATCCAGCTTTAGGCACTCAGTATACTTCTTTACTTTCCCTGAAAGAGGAATTCATTAAAGAATTTGCCCCAGCCAGGACCTTTTGTTTTTTACATGAGCTGGAGATGCTCAAAGAGAAGGACTTAATCAAAGGTGGTGGACTGGACAGTGCCATAGTGATCTGCGATAATAATATGGGACAAAAAGAGCTGGATAAGCTAAAATTACTTTTCAACTTAAAAGAAGAGGTCTTTGTAGGTGAAACCGGAATCTTAAATGATGTTCCTCTTAGATTTTATAATGAACCGGCCCGGCATAAAGCCTTAGACCTCTTAGGCGATCTTTCTTTAATCGGAGTTCCGTTAAAAGCTCATATTTTAGCCGCCCGCTCAGGCCATGCGGCTAATGTGGCTTTAGTTAAAAAACTTCGCCAGCTCTATGAGAAAAAACTTATAACCACTAAATATCAGGAGAAAAGAAAAAAGGGTGATTATCTTTTAGATGCCACAGCTATCCAGAAAATAATGCCTCATCGTTATCCTTTTCTTTTAGTCGACAGAGTCATAGATTTAATCCCCAAGGAAAGGGTGGTAGCAATAAAAAACGTTACTTTAAATGAACCGTTCTTTGCAGGTCATTTCCCCGGTCATCCCATTATGCCCGGCGTTTTGATAATTGAGGCTATGGCTCAAGCTGGAGGGATTCTCTTATTGAATACAGTGGAAAATCCGGAGAGTAAGGTGGTTTACTTTATGGGGATGGATGAAGTCAGATTCAGAAAGCCGGTTCTGCCTGGAGACCAGCTTCGCTTTGAGCTGGATATGATTCAATATCGAAAAGGAGGAGCCTGCAAGATGCAGGGGAAAGCTTTCTTAGGTGATGAGCTGGCTGCGGAAGCAATCCTTCTGGCAACCATAATGGATAAATAGAATTTAATATAAGCTCTACCAACTATTTCAAGCCATATGAATATTCATCCTACAGCTATAGTTGACCCTAAAGCAGAATTGGGTAAGGATATTTCCATCGGTCCATATACCATAATCAATGAAGGAGCTTTAATTGGAGATAATGTTCAAATAAGCTCTAATGTTTTGATCGATACTGGAACGATTATAGGTAAAGATTGCAAAATCCATCATGGGGCAGTTTTAGGAACTCCTCCTCAGGATTTAAAATTCGGAGGAGAAAAAACCTTTTTAGAGATTGGCGAGAACACGGTTATTCGTGAATATGCCACCATAAATCGCGGAACTAAACATCGAGGTAAAGTAACAGTTGGCTCTAATTGCTTTATTATGATCTATGCCCATATAGCTCATGACTGTATAGTGGGGAATAATGTCATCTTAGCCAACTCGGTTAACTTAGCCGGACATGTAACAATAGAAGATTACGCCATCATTGGTGGTGTTGTGCCAGTTCACCAGTTCGTAAAAATCGGTACACATTCCATTATCGGAGGAGGATTCAGAGTTCCCAAAGACGTTCCCCCTTATATTCTGGCAGGAGGTTATCCTCTGCGTTATATGGGCTTAAATATCATCGGGCTTAAAAGAAGAAACTTCCCGGAGAATACTATTTTAGCTTTAAAAAAAGCCTGCCGTATTTTATTCCAATCCAGATACAACACCACCCAGGCAGTGAAGAAGATAAAAGAAGAAATCGACCCCATTCCCGAAATAAAACATCTTATAGAATTCATAGAGAAAAGCGAAAGAGGGATTATAAAGTAGCGGAAGGCTTCAGCCTTCCATTTTCTTATCTAGAAGAAAGCTTAATTCAAAGGTATGGTCAGGCATTCCTGCCTGACCAGAAAGAACAGACAGGATGTCTGTTCCACCAATATGCTCCTTGTGGATGTTATCATCCACAAAAGGAAAGCGAGGATGATAACATCCTCGCTGAGCAAGGAAAGAGGAATAATAAAATGAACTTTTTAAATAAAAAGAAACCTGGGGTTGCTGTGCAAACCCAGGGATTTAATTACCCAACCTTGTCAAGGAAAGGGAGTTAGTTTCTAATATATTATACGAATCCGAAGAAAATTTGTCAAGAACTTTTACATAATTTTTTTCTATAATAGTAAAGTTAAAGCTAAAAGACATTGACAGCAAAAGGATGGAAGGACAGATATACAATTCTTTCAGAAACACTACTGGAAGTTTTGAGAGGATATTGGAGAGAATATAAG
>JAZDLB010000192.1:0-10763 GCA_043802565.1 Candidatus Zixiibacteriota bacterium
CATTTCTATGACCCCACCCTAACCCTCTACCGTACTACGGACCCGTTTCGCGGGTAGGGAGAGGGGAGCATTGACATGGTCAATGCACTCCAAAAATAGACTGTAGGGGCACGGTCTGCCGTGCCCCTACATTTATTTATAAACTAAACCTCTTAACTATCTTGGAAAGAAAAACCCTGTCTTTAGACTTTAAACTTTTTTCTTTTTCCCACAATTCATTATAGACAAAATAAAAATTACTCCCTGGCTCGAAGATATAATTAATAAGTTGAGATAATATAAATTACTTATTATCTTACCTCCGGAAAGAATAAAATTATATTCTGGATTATGAATTCAAATAATTTTTGAAAAGTTTTTCTTTGGTTTTCCGATAAGAGTGAATAAAAGGAGTTTGAATTGAACTTGTCCCGTTTTTTAAAACCTGAGCTTATCAAATTAGAACTGGATACGAAAATCGAGTTCGATCCGGAAAAGGAAACTAATCCTCAAAAAAGGCTCTGGAAGATAAAAAAAGCTGTTCTGGAGGAATTAGTTGAGCTTTTGGATAGATCAGGTAAGGTCTGCAATAAACATAAGCTCTTCTTGGACCTTCTTAACCGGGAGAAAAAAGCCTCCACTGCCATAGGTAAAGGTATTGCCATACCTCACGTAAGGACTATGCAGGTGCGAGAATTTATTATCGGTTTTGCACGCTCAAAAGAAGGGTATGAATTTGATTCTTTAGATAAAGAGCTGGTTCACCTTTTTTTCGTATCAGCAGCTCCTCCCTATGACGATGCCCTTTACTTAAAGGTATTCAAAGCCTTAGCAGAGCTTCTGCATTCAGATTCACTTAAGGAAGAACTCCTTACTGCAAACTCCGAATATGAGATAATCCGAACCATCCACAAAGCCGAGTAATTTTTCTTTTTGGAGTGCATTAACCATGTTAATGCTCTTGCATTTCTTTTGGAGTACATTAACCGTGTTAATGCTTTTGCTTTACCTTTGGAGTGCATCCTACGGATGCAGCATCCATTAGGCACACCTCATAATCACTCCAATTCAAGTTGTTGACAATCAACAGATTAGACGGCTTTTGTGTAAATTATCTCCATTTATTACCCCCCATTTTTTAAAGATTCTTTTAGAATTTACTTGATTTTTACAGGGTTTTCTATAAATTAGATAATCTTTGTTTAAGCTTACTGGATAAATAATTTATTTGGAGGTAAAAGATGCCCAAGAAAGTGAAAAAAGTAACAAAGAAGGTAAAGCCCTCTAAAAAGGCTGGTAAAAGCCTTAAGGCAGCTAAACCGGGGATTACTCCCCATAAAGCTGATAAGTACATCTACTTTTTTGGTGGGGGAAAAGCGGATGGGGGTAGAGAGTTAAAGGACCTCTTAGGAGGCAAGGGCTCAGGTCTGGCTGAGATGACCAATATCGGTACTCCAGTTCCACCTGGTTTCACCATCACCACCAAGGTATGTAACATATTCTACAAAAACGATATGAGACTTCCCAGAGAGCTTCTTAAAGAGCTTAAAGTGAATATATTGAGATTGGAGAAAATATATGGATCAGGATTCGGGGACACTACCCACCCACTCCTCCTTTCTGTTCGTTCCGGGGCAAAATTTTCTATGCCCGGTATGATGGATACTATCCTGAACCTGGGCTTGAATGATAAAACCGTCCAAGGATTAATCAAGAAAACCAAGAACGAAAGATTCGCCTATGATTCCTATCGCCGGTTTATTCAGATGTTCGGGAACGTGGTGATGAGCCTGGATAAATCTGAGTTCGAGGAGATAATTCAAAAGAAAAAGGAGGATAAAAATATCAAATTGGACACCTCCTTAACTGTGGAGGACTTAAAGGAGATTATTCAAAAATATAAAAACAAAATAAAACATAAAACCGGGGAAGAGTTTCCACAGGATTCTTACAAACAGTTGGAAATGTCAATTGAGTCGGTTTTCAAATCCTGGAATAATCCCAGGGCTATAACTTATCGCCGGTTAAACAATATCCCGGGAGATTTAGGGACTGCAGTTAATATTCAGACTATGGTCTTCGGGAATATGGGTGAGAACTCCTGTACTGGCGTAGGATTTACCCGTAACCCCTCGACCGGGGAGAAAAAATTTTATGGTGAGTATCTAATTAATGCTCAGGGTGAGGATGTGGTAGCCGGGATTAGGACTCCCAAGCCGATTGAGGAATTGGAAAAGGAGATGCCCAGGGTTTTTAAAGAATTGAAAGAGATAACTACAAAATTAGAAAAACATTTCCGGGATATTCAGGACTTCGAGTTCACCGTGCAAGAAAATAAGCTCTATATGCTTCAAACCCGTACTGGAAAAAGAACTGCTCCAGCCGCAGTTAAAATAGCTGTGGATATGGTGAAGGAAAAATTAATCACCAAAGAAGAAGCATTGATGAGAATAGAGCCAGCCCAATTAGACCAGCTTCTGCATAAAAGGATCGACCCCAAAGCACAGACAAATGTCATTGCCAAGGGATTAGCCGCCTCACCTGGTGCAGCCACTGGTAAGGTAGTTTTCTCAGCAGAGGATGCAGTTAAGTTAGCCCAGAGTGGCGAAAAAGTTGTCCTTGTCCGCCAGGAAACCAATCCGGATGATATTCACGGAATGGCAGTAGCTCAAGGGATTTTAACTGCCAGAGGTGGAATGACCTCTCATGCGGCTGTGGTTGCCAGGGGTATGGGAAAGTGCTGTGTGGCTGGATGTGAGGAGATTAAGGTCAATGAGCAGAGGAAAGTTTTCAGCGTTGGCGGGTTGGTGATAAGGGAAAGGGATATTATCTCTTTAAACGGTTCGACGGGTGAGGTGATCTTGGGTGAGGTTCCTACTATCGAGCCAGAGTTAACCGGTGAGTTCGGTGAATTTATGAAATGGGCCGATGAGGTGAGGAGACTCAAGGTCAGGACCAATGCAGATATTCCCAGGGATGCAGCCCAGGCTATGAAATTCGGGGCAGAAGGGATAGGACTCTGCCGAACCGAGCATATGTTCTTTGCCAAGGATAGACTCCCCATTGTGCAGGAGATGATCTTAGCCAAGACTAAAGAGGAAAGGGAGATAGCCTTAGAAAAGCTTCTGCCTTTTCAGAAAAGCGATTTCAAAGGACTGTTTGAAACCATGAAAGGCCATCCAGTAACCATTCGCACCTTAGACCCTCCTTTGCATGAGTTCCTTCCTAACCGTGAGGAGCTGATGGTGGAGATAGCAGTGATGAAAGCTAAAGGTGAAGATGAGGAAAAAATTAAAGAGAAGGAAAAGCTCTTAGCCCGGATAGAAGAGCTGCATGAGTTCAACCCGATGTTAGGACATCGAGGCTGCAGGCTGGGTATTGTTTATCCGGAGATAACTGAGATGCAGGCCCGGGCTATTTTTGAAGCGGCCTGCGAGTTAGCCAGGGCAGGAAAGATGGTTGTGCCAGAGGTGATGATTCCTTTAGTGGGTCATATAAATGAATTTAGAAATCAGAGGGAAGTTGTGGTAAGAGTGGCTGAAGAGACTATGAAGAAATATAAGGTTAAACTAAAATATTTAGTCGGCACCATGATCGAAATCCCCAGAGCCTGCCTGACCGCAGATGAGATTGCCTCAGAGGCAGAATTTTTCTCCTTCGGTACCAATGATTTAACCCAGACCGTATATGGATTTTCCAGGGATGACTCGGGAAAATTCATCAAATATTATGTGGAGCATAAGATTATTCCCAAAGACCCGTTTGTATCTATTGATGCCAATGGTGTGGGGCAGTTGATGGAGCTGGGAGTGAAAAAGGGAAGAGGAAAAAGGCCAGAGTTGAAGATCGGTATCTGCGGAGAACACGGTGGAGACCCGGATTCGATTATGATATGCCATAGATTAGGATTAGACTATGTAAGCTGTTCACCCTTCAGAGTTCCCATCGCCCGCTTAGCCGCGGCCCAGGCAACTTTAGGGAGAATTAGTAAAGAAGTAACTGAATAAACTCGTAGGGACAGGACATCGTCCTGTCCCTTGTATTTCGTAGCGTCCGACCCTCGTGTCGGGCGTTTGTGTTTTTCGTCCGACAGAAGCGTCGGACGTTACGATTGCTCAATAAGGGGAGGATGCCTATCTGATAATCCCTATTTCGAGTTGTATCAGCAACTATTCCTGGCACAACTTTTTCCCGTTAGGTTTAAGACCTGATGGAACTATGGGAATGGTAGGGGCACGGCATGCCGTGCCCCTACAACTTTTCTATTTTTTACTGGACAACTTTCTTTAATTACCTTACTTTCGTATTACAATGTAAGGCAAAGGAGAAACCTTATGACTCAGAAGGCAAAATTAACCCGGAAATATCAGATCACCATTCCCAGTAAGATCAGGAAGAGTTTACATATAAAAGCTGGCGATTATATCCATTTAGAATTAGAGAATGGCCAGGTGATAATCCGTCCTATTCCCAAAAGCTATGCTGAATATATGGCTGGTTTGGGAAAAGAGGTCTGGAGAAAATTAGATAGTGAAAAGCATATAAAGAAAGAGAGGGCTAAATGGGATTAGACCAAAAATCCTTAGCCCACAAACTCTTTTATAAAGGTAAAACCAAAAAGAATCTGCTCTTTTTAGACACAATGGTATTCATCTATCATTTTGAGAGAAACCCGCACTATTTTCCTGTAACTAATTATCTCTTCAACTCAATTGAAAAAGGAGAGGTGAAGGCTTTCACCTCAATTATATCTTTAATCGAGATTTTAACCGGACCTTTGAAGTTGAAAGATAAGATCCTGGCTAAAGAATATAATTTGCTTTTAAGCTCATTCCCCAATCTTAAAATTATCGATTTGAATCAAGAAATTGCAGAAAAGACCGCTGAAATTAGAGCAGAATTTAATCTGAGAACTCCTGATGCTATTCAAGTAGCAACTGCCTTAGTATCCAATTCTGAATCCTTTATTACAAATGACTGGACTTTCAAAAAGGTTAAAGGTATTGATGTTTTGATTTTAAAAGATTTAATTAAGTAAGAGAAATGTAGGGGTTCATCCGCCTTAGGCGGATTGAACCCCTACCATTGATTAATATGAAGAAGAAACTAAATCTGCAATACTCAATCTCTTCCCGCTTGAAAAACCTCTCCGCCCTGGGCAAATATGTTTTCTCCGAGATGGCTGAGGAGAAGAAAAAAACTTTAATGTCAAGAATTGAGATCATCGACCTATCTGCTGGTAATCCAGACTTACCTCCACCAAAAGAGATTATCGAGGCTTTAAAAAAAGAGGCAGATAACCCGGAAAATCACCGACATCCGATTTATGAAGGAATAATCGAACTTAAAGAAGCGATTGCAGATTGGTTCTTTCGTAGATTCAAAGTCAAACTTGATCCGGAAGAAGAGATTTTAATTTTAATCGGCTCAAAAGAGGGATTGGCTCATCTGCCCTGGGCTTTTTTAAATCCACGAGATTATGCTATTGTTCCCAATCCAGCTTATCCTGCTTATAAAAGAGGAGTTATCATCTCTGGAGGGAAGGTTTATGAGGTCCCTTTTTTAAGAGAGAACAACTATCTACCGAATTTAGATAAGATAAATAAAAAAGTTTTAACCAAAGCCAAAATTTTTTACCTGAATTATCCTAATAATCCAACTGGTGCCTTAGCTCCAAAAGAATTTTTAGAAAAAGTTGCGAGCTTTGCCAGGGAAAATAATATTATTCTCTGCAATGATATGGCTTATTCGGAGATAACTTTTGATGGGGAAAAATCTTTTAGCCTTTTAGAGATTCCCGGTGCAAAAGAATATGCTTTAGAGTTCCATTCTTTTTCCAAGACCTACTCAATGACTGGCTGGAGATTAGGGTTTGTGGTGGGAGATAAAAAGCTTATCCGGGTTTTAAGGGATTTGAAAACAAATTTGGATTCAGGTGTATTTCACGTGATTCAAAAGGCGGCAATAACTGCCCTTTCACTTCCTCCTCAAGTTACAAAAGAAATCTGTCGAACATATAAGAATAGGAGGGATATTTTAGTCCCGGGTTTGAAATCCTTAGGCTGGGAAGTTGAATTACCCAGAGGAGGAATTTTTGTCTGGGCTAAAATACCCGGTAAAAAAAGTTCAAAGAGGATCAGTTTAGAGCTTTTAAAAAAGACCGGGGTTTTAACCACACCCGGCTCTGGCCTGGGCTCTGAAGGTGAAGGGTATTTAAGATTCTCTTTGACCGCACCTGAGGAAAAGATAAAAGAAGCTTTAGAGAGGCTGAAAAACTTTAAATCCGCCGTAGACGGACTGGAGGGGTTAAGATGAAGAAGTTAATTTTATTTTTGATGACTGCAGTTTTATTATTTGGTTACTCTTGCGGGAAGAACCCCACTGGACCCAGCTCTAAAAAACCAACTTTCACCATTTACGGAGCAGTGGTCAAGGATATGAACATTTCAAAAGATATAGCCGCTTTCACCGTCTTGAGAAATGACACCCTTTTTAATGGAGCAACTGTCAAGGCAGGAAATAAAACTATACTCAATAGTGGAGCTGGTTTATATGATTCTCTGTTTGCAGATACCACGTTTCATGTGAAAACCGCCTATACGGACTCAATAATCAGTCCTCAGGATACAGTAACCATAACTTTCAGATTTGCAATGCCGGACATTTTTAACGTAAGTATTAATCCTGCAGATTCTGTAAATGAGAACGGTCTTGCAGTTGAGGTCTCCTGGACGACATCTGATTCAGCCACTGGATATTTTATAAGCGTGGTTAAGGGTGATGCTATCCCCGAGGCTGTATTACATAGAGCTATTGTAAGTGGTTCATTGACAACCATTCCCCAGGATGCTTTTCGTAAACCCAATGGTGATGTGGTATCAGGTCTTTATTGGGTATATATGGTAGCTTATAATAAAAGTTTTGTTAGTTATCCTGATATGCCATTTACACTGCCTTCAGGTCTGCCAGCCAATAACATTTCAGGAGCAAAAGGGACCATTGGTGCTGGAGTAATTGCAGAAAAAATCACCATAAGAGTGCCATAACTGGAATTTTATTTTGTCAAAAAAAGTTTTTAATGAAATTAAAAATTTAGTTACCGAAGCAAGAAATCCTGCTACTTTTGATATTGATTCAAAATCCACCCTGCAGATTTTGAGACTGATTAATGCTGAGGATAAAAAAGTCCCAAAAACCATTGAAAGGGAACTCTCTCAGATAGCAAAAGGTGTTGAGTTAATAGTTAGAGCTTTTAAAAAAGGTGGCAGGCTTTTTTATATTGGAGCCGGAACCAGCGGACGGTTAGGGGTTTTAGATGCGGCAGAATGCCCACCTACTTTCGGAACTGACCCGAAGATGATAAAGGGAATTATCGCTGGGGGATATAAATGTTTGATTCGCTCAAAAGAAGGAGTGGAGGATAATTTCAAAGCCGGGGCATTGGATTTAAAAAGAGTGGGTTTGAAAAAAGAAGATGTGGTTGTAGGCATAGCCGCATCTAAAAGAACCCCTTATGTCTTAGGGGCTTTGAAATATGCTAAAAAGGTAAAAGCAAAGACTATCTTTGTCTTCTGTAATCCAGGAAAAGGGCTCAAAGTTAAACCAAATGTAACAATCTCCCCGGTCTTGGGACCTGAGGTTATAACCGGCTCCACCCGGATGAAAGCCGGAACTGCTCAGAAGTTAATCTTAAATATGCTTACTACCTGCTCTATGATAAAAATGGGTAAAGTTTATCAGAATCTAATGATTGACCTCCAGGCAAAAAGCCAGAAGTTATCCGAAAGGTCCAAAAGGATAATAATGGAGATAACCGGAATTAATTATAGAGAGGCTGAAAGATACCTTCAACTCTCTGGAGGCAAGGTCAAAACCTCACTGGTGATGTTACTTTCAAGAGTTGGTAGAATTGAAGCGGAAAAAAGATTAAAAAAAGCAGGTGGTTTTGTCAGAAACGCTGTTTAGGGAGTGCATCATCCGTGATGATGCTCAAAAAAACTGTAGGGCAAGGCTTTTAGCCTTGCGAAAAAAAAGAAGTAGCGGAAGGCTTCAGCCTTCTAAAAAAAAGAAAATGGAGGTCTAAAGACCTCCGCTACAATTTTGGAGTACATCCGTAGGATGCACTCCAAAAAATAAAAAAGGAGCTTTATGCCCTATTGTCCTAAATGTAAAACAGAATATAATCCCGGCATCGAAAAATGCAGTGATTGCGATCTACCCTTAGTTGAGAAACTTCCTGAGGAAACCTTTAAAGAGACCTTTAAGGATATAAAATATATACTCCTGCGTAACCTGCCCAGCCGTTTGTATGCGGAGATGCTGAAAGAATCTTTACAGAATTCAGGAATCTCCTCTATAATCAAAGGTGATGATATCGGGATAATGTTGGGGAGCTATTCAACTACTTCACCTGTAGAAGTTAGCCTTTGGGTTCCAGAAGAAGACTGGGAAAAGGCTAACCAGATAGCAGATGAAATGCTGAATCATATCTGAAAATACAATCTAACAAGTAGAAAACCATTTTTTGTCATACCGACCCCCTACGGGAAGAAGAATCTATTCTTTTTGGTTTTAGATGCTTCGCCCTACGGGCTCAGCCTGACAGCTCTGGTGGTTTCACGTGCCGTCAGGTCCCCCGACCTGACGGAACAGTTTTGACTTGAAGAGAAAGTAAAGTTGTCCCGCTATAGAGGGATGTATTACGTTTTCTTTTCTTTCTTATTCGTCATCCAACCTCCATCATCCGTTATATTCTTTGATACTCTTCTCTAAATAGCTCCCTAAATCTGACGATAAATAATAAGAAAGGTGAAAACCCATTTAAGGATTCACCAAGTGAATAAATATGCCTGAAGAATCAAGAACTGTTCCAGCAGAATCAGAAGAGCTCCAGAACTTTTCAGTTGAGCTCCCCAAAAAGGTTCAGGAGATTGCTAACCTCTTGATCAAGACTCTCAAAATCTTCTGCATCTATCCAGCGGATAACCCTATACCCAAGGAGTTCAAGCAAAACCTGTTAAAAAAACTCTCAGAATACCTACAGGAAAACGAAGAGTTGAAATTCAGGGTGGCTCAATCTAAACTTTTTTATAAAGACAAAGTCGTCTTAAAAGAGGAGAAAAAAGAAGAAGGGATCTCTTTCGCCTTCTACCGGGATGGGATCAGGGAAATAACCTTTCAGAAAGGAATGGACCAGGAGGAGCTTTTTGCATTTCTGGAGATAATAAGCCGAGGACTAAAATCCACTCTGCCAGAGGATGATCTGGTTACCCTTTTCTGGGAGAGAGAATTATCTCATATAAAATTTTTAGTGGTAGATGAATTCTTAAGCGAGGAACTTATCGATTTACCTCAACCGGTAGGGGAAAAAGACTTAAAGAAGCTCTATTATTCCGAGGTTAGCTTAGAAGGAAAAACGGAAAAATTAAAAGAGCAATCCCATAAAGTAGAAGTTGATAGATTCCTCCGGGATTTAGACCTTATCCCGGAAAAGGAGTTAGAAGAGCTAAAAAACCTTCTGGATAAAGACAAAAACTTCGAGCCCTTAAAAGAGAGCTTCACCGTTTTAGAGGAAATTCTTTTCAGCGAAAAGGAATACCACGAATTTTCAGAGACAGTTAAACTTTTAGAAAAACTTTTGGACTCCCTGGTCGGTCAAGGGGATTTCTATTTAGCCTCCGAATTATTGCTTCTTCTTAAAAACTTAGAGAAAACTGAAGCTGATACAGGTCAGTCAAATAGAACCATAAGGATTAAAGAAGCTATTGACCGGGCTGGAGATAAAGAGAGGATGAGAATCCTAACCCAGATTTTAAATCAGAAAATAAGTTTAGATCTTTTCTCAGTTAAAAAATATCTTAGTTTTTTAAGCTGGAATACCATTCCCCATCTGGTAGATATGTTAGGTGAGCTGGAAAATTTTGCCTGCCGGAAGATGGTCTGCTCGATTCTGGAGAATGTAGGGGAAAAGAATATCAATCTTTTAAGCAAAGGGATTTATGACCGCAGATGGTATGTGGTCAGAAATATCGTAGGGATCTTGGGAAGAATCAGCTCCCCCCTTGCTCTCCCCTATCTGAAGAAAACTATGGCTCATGAGGATATAAGGGTAAGGAAAGAGACCTTAGAAGCTCTATCGTTCATCCAGGGGAAAGAGGGAACTTCCATTCTTTTGAATGCCTTAGAAGATCCAGATGAAAGGCTCAGGCTTAAAGCGGCGAAAGTTTTAAGCCAGAGGCCACCTTCCCAGGAGGCTTTAGATTACATCTCCGCTCTGCTTTTAAGAAAAGATTTCAGAGATAGAAATCAAGCGGAGAAAGAGACCCTTTTGGAAACCTGGGCTAAGATAGGTAAAGATGAGGCTATCCCCTTGCTCAAGAAGCTGATTCTGAAAAAAACCTGGTTTAAAAAAGAAAAACAAACTGAGACTTCTTCTCTATCTTTAAAATCTTTAGCCTCCATCGGTACTTCCTTAAGCCAGGAGTGTCTAAAAGAGTTTAGTTTAAAAAGTAAAAAGAAAATCCAGAAACAAGCTAAAGCTTTGTGGGAAAAAGTTTCTACCTCGGAGAGGACCCGAAAAGATTTCGGTAAATAACAGGAGTATGAAATTTGAATAAGTTAGTCGAACAGGTTAATGCTCAGGAAAGAAAAGAGAAGAAAGAGGAGTTTCTACATCTTTTAGAAAAAGGGAAGGAGTTTATAAATCTATTCTATTCTACTCTTAAGACCTCCCTTATATACGAACCGAATAATGCCGCTTTCCAGAAACAGATTAATCCCTTAAT
>JAZDLB010000193.1:0-4015 GCA_043802565.1 Candidatus Zixiibacteriota bacterium
CCAAATATGGTAATTATGGCATCTAATCGAGCTGCTCAACTTATGGCAAATCTCTGTCAAGGCAAAATCTTAAAAGGGGTAGTAGATAACTATCCAGAACCTATCTTCCCTATGAAGCTTTCTTTCAGACCCAAAAGATGCAATAAGATCTTAGGAGTTGGAATTGACCAAAAGGAGATTGAGGAGATTTTTGAGAATATAGAGATCAAGGTTGTAGATAAGAAACTCGATGTTTTATCAGTAGAGATCCCGACTTTCAGACCGGATTTGACCAGAGAAATAGACCTGATCGAAGAAGTGGCACGTATTTACAGCTATGATAAGATTGAAAGCTCATTCAGGGCTGGTGGCGAGCTTCTTACTCCAATATCTGAGGAAGAAAGACTGATAAAAAGAATCAAGAATTTCTTAGTGGGGAAGGGTCTGTTTGAAGTTATCTCCAACAATTTAGTTGATCCGTTGAAAATGTCTAAAATAACCCCCTCAATAAAAGGTGTAAAAGTTCTTAATCCTTTAAATGAAGAGCTCTCATCTTTAACCACATCGCTAAGTTATAATCTTCTCTCCATAATCTCCTGGAATCTGAACAGAAAAGAAAAAGATCTGAGGATATTTGAATTGGGGAGGGTCTTCTACTCAAAGGAGAAGAACTCATCAGAGGAGAGGCTCAAGTTAGAAATGGCTCTTTGTGGTAGAAAGACTCCAATTTTCTGGGGTGAGAAAGAAAAAAGAGTTGATTTTTATGACCTTAAGGGTATCATTGAAGATTTGATCGATGATTTAAGAATAGAAGAGCACGTCATTTTACCAGAGGATTTAAACCTTTTCTCAGAAAAGATCTCCTTCGAGCTTCAGAGTCAAGGTAAGGTATTGGGTTGTTTAGGGAAGATTTCAGATGAGATTTTGAAGCTTTTTGATTTAGACCAGGAGATTTTTTTAGCGGAGATAGATTTTCAAACCCTTTCTGAGGTTATTCCTCCACCGAGATTCTACACACCACTACCCAGGTTTCCCAGGGTGGAGAGGGATATTTCCTTAGTGGTGGAAGAGGGAATTTTATCTGAAGTTCTAAAAAAAGCTATTCATGAGTTTGGGGGTGAGATGGTGGAGAATGTTTCCCTTTTTGATCTTTATAAGGGGTCACAGGTACCTGCAGGCAAAAAGAGTTTAGCCTTTACCATCTGGTATCGCTCTGAGGAAAAAACCCTTACTGAGGAAGAAGTCGGAAAGGTGCATAAAAAAATCATAGAGGGTCTGAAGGAAAGATACGGAGCTGAGCTCAGGGAGTAAAAGGAGGTTATATGCACGGGGATAGTTTAGAAGAGTTAGAACTTAAGATTAATAAGGTTCTTGAACTGGTCGATAAATTAAAAGAGGAGAACAGACAAGTAACTAACTCCTATAACAAACTTTCCTCTAATGTTTTTGAGATCGAAGGGAAGAATAAGGTATTAGCTCAAGAAAATAACCAGCTCAAAGCTCAAATAAAAGAGAGGGAAGAAAGTATAAGAAATAAAGAGGAAAAGATCAAAAGGAGGATAGAAAACCTTTTAACTCGATTAAATAATATTGAATAAATTTTAACTTGACAAACTTAAATTAATAACTTATTATAGTTAAGGTAAAATTTTATATAATGCAAGTTAAGTGGAGAAAAAACGATTTTAAGATAATTTAAAATGTCGCAGGAACTTAACGAAGACAGAAAACAAAGCATTAAAGTAAATATCTACGGTCAGGAATATCCTATAAAGTCTGAAGCAGATTCAGGTTATGTTCAAGGTGTGGCAGACTATGTGAACCGAAAAATGAAAGAAATAGCAGAAAAAATTCCTGCTCGTAACCAGATTCAGATTGCGGTCTTAGCGGCTTTGAATATTGCAGATGAGCTTTTCAAGGAAAGGGAAGATAAAGAAAAGAAACTCTCAGAAGTTGAAGAGAAAACCCAATCTTTGATAGAATGGTTAGATGCTAAGTTGATCGAAGAATAATATTTATCCATCTGGATAAACCCACTTAACTTGAGGTCTTTTATTCCGCCGTTGGCGGGATGAAAGATTTTTAGCTAAGTGGGTTTTTGCTTTTAAAGGAGGAGGAAATGGTTGTTTCATTGATTGTATTAGGAGTGGCAATTGCAGTCCTTTCTTTCTTTATGGGCTGGTTTGTTAGCCGGAGGATCGGGGAGGCTAAATTAGCTAAGGCTGAAGAATTAGCCCGGAAGATAGTCCTGGAGGCGGAGAAAGAGGCTGAAATAAAGAAGAAAGAGGCGGTTTTAGAGGCTAAGGATGAATCGTATAAAGCTAAGGTAAATTTCGAAAGAGAACTGGCTAATAAGAGATTAGAATTCCAGAAGATCGAAAAGAGGCTTCAGGAAAGAGAAATTAATTTAGATCGTAAGGTAGATATCCTTAATAAGAAAGATCGTGAGATTCAGAATAAAGAGAAAATCCTTTATGCCAGAGAAAAAGCTATTCGATCCAGAGATGAGGAGCTAAATCGACTGATTTCTGATCAGAACAGGCAACTGGAGAGGATAGCCCAGATGACTACTGAAGAAGCTAAGAAACTGTTGATGTCAAACTTGGAGAATCAGGCTCGACAGGAAGCTACGCAACTGATAAGAGAGATCAAAGAGAAAGCTGAAGAGACTGCTGAAAAGGAAGCTAAAAATATCATTATCTCAGCTATTCAGAGATGTGCAGCTGACCATACAGTTGAGTCAACAGTTTCGGTAGTCAATCTTCCGAATGAAGAGATGAAGGGAAGGATAATTGGTAGGGAGGGAAGGAACATCAGGTCTTTTGAGACTGCAACGGGAATAGATGTGATAGTGGATGATACACCAGAAGCAGTGATCCTTTCAGGATATGACCCGATCCGAAGAGAGATTGCCAGGATGTCTCTGGAAAAGCTAATCTTAGACGGCAGAATTCATCCTGCCCGGATTGAGGAAATAATAACAAAAACTCAAAAAGAGATGGAGATTATAATCCGGGAGACCGGAGAACAGGCTTGCTTTGACGTAGGGATTCACGGGCTTCATCCGGAACTGATCAAGCTCTTAGGGAAACTTCAATATCGAACCAGCTATGGTCAAAATGTGCTCCAGCATTCCAAAGAAGTGTCTTTCATTGCCGGGCTGATGGCGGCAGAATTAGAGTTAGATGCAAATTTAGCCAAAAGAGCAGGGCTTTTACATGATATAGGGAAAGCGGTGGACCGGGAAACTGAAGGAACCCATTCCCAGATCGGATACAACATTGCCCAGAAATATGGTGAACATCCTGTAGTTTTAAATGCGATACTTTCACATCATGAAGATGTTCCCATGGAATCTCCATATTCGATTATGGTGCAGTCTGCAGATGCAATCTCCGGTGCTCGACCAGGTGCCAGAAGAGAGACCTTAGAAGGGTATATCAAGCGTTTGGAGAAATTAGAGGAATTAGCTGATTCCTTTAAGGGGGTAACTAAAGCCTATGCTATTCAGGCTGGCAGAGAGATAAGGATAATTGTGGAACATGAACATATAGACGATGCCGGAGCGGCTAATTTAGCCCAGGAGATTGCTAAAAAGATCGAGGCCGAAATGGAATATCCGGGACAGATAAAGGTAACGGTTATAAGGGAGACCCGGGCAATTGAATATGCTAAATAATATTTGATAACGGATGAGGAATATCGAATGACGAATGTATGAGGTGTTGGGGCGACCCGGCGGGTCGCCCCTACATTTTTTTCCCTCTTCTAATAAGTCAGTAGGGCAAGGCCGTCAAGGTCTTGAGACTTCAGCCGTGCTTTTTAATCTGTCATTGCGAGGAGTTACCCCGCCTTTGGCGGGGAACGACGAAGCAATCTCCCTATGAGAGAGTTGCTCATAGGCGGATGTTATCATCCGCCTATTTCTGCTGGATGATAACATCCAGCAGGAGCAAAATTTAGCTACAACTTTTTTGACTTCACCTCATTTTTTCCTTGATTAATTTTTCAATTTGCTTAAAATTGGTAAAAGATT
>JAZDLB010000194.1:0-2896 GCA_043802565.1 Candidatus Zixiibacteriota bacterium
GAAGATTCACTTAAAGAACTCGCAGAGTCTATTAAGGCCCATGGGATAATTCAGCCTATTACGGTTGAACACATCCCGAGTAATGGTTTCTACAAAATCATTGCGGGCGAGAGGCGGTTTCAGGCTGCCAAGTTAGCCGGACTGATCGAAATCCCTTGTGTCATTCTCGAAGGGGTAGAAAATAACAGACGCCGTGCTATGCAGCTGGTTGAGAATTTACAAAGGGAAGATTTAAGCCCCATCGATAAAGCTAGGGGTATATTGGCATTTAAAGAACTGGTGGGTTCATGGGAGGAGGCGGATCGGCTTACGGGGTTAACCCCGAGGAGACGGCAGCAGTATACCGCGCTTCTTAAACTACCTGACGAGATACAGAGAGATATAGTTTCTCCAGGCCGGAGACCGGCAAAGGCTGAAATTACGGAGAAACACGCAAGGGCTCTCCTGGCCCTACGAAAATCACCAGAGAAACAGATACAGCTATTTGGCCTCATGAAGGATGTTAAAAAGCCCTTAACCGGCGATGAAGCCTTGGAAAAGGCAAGGGAGCTTAAAGGCACCCCTTCACAGAGGGTCTTTTCCGTAAAATACAACTCAGAAACGGATTTAATTCAGAAGTTAGAAGCTGAATTAAGAAGATTGAAAGATACTTTAAAAAAACGAACCTAGGTTCGTTTTTAAGAAGAAAGACCAGTTCGAAAGAGATAGATACTTTTAAGTATTTTTATTATTAAATTCAATAACATGCCTAAAGACAACCCAATAAAAATTGAGGAGTGGGTCAATGAAAAGGGGCTGGATAGAATTGAGCTTCAGCCTATCTATCTTGATTTAAAAAATGAAATTACTAACCCTGAAAAGGTAGTCGTAGTTAGTCACTATTTTTTGGATAATTGGGCACCCCGCCTAGGTCCAACCTTAACCCTCCTTATTCTTCGCCTCCGTAAGTATTGCTACTTCAATAAAATAACCAAAGAGAAAAGGGATTGGTGTTACCCTAAACACGACACTTTAGCTGAAGATATTGGTGTTTCAAGGTATACGATTATCCGCGAACTCCAGCGGCCCATCGCAGACTATTTCATTAAACGGGAGAAGAGATATACTTACGATCCAAGGACAAAGAAAAAGGTCCGGACCTCAGATATGTATCACATCACCATGGATGACCCTCTCCTACCAGAAGACGAGAAGATACTAAAGGAGAAGGTTAAGGAAAGACTATCCAAAGAAGGCAAGGGTGAGGGCGATATTAAAAACAAACCTACTTACCTAAGTTGCAAATTGCCACTTAGGTCGCAAAAAACTGTGGATAACTCCCCACCTAAGTGGCAATTTGCAACCGAGGATAGCTGTGGCAATTTGCAACAGGAAGAAGTACTTTTAAGAAGTACTATAAATAACGTTAACGTTGATCTTAATAAAATTGTGAAATTAGAAGAACTTGAGGCCCAGATCCAAGTCGTCGTTGGGGATATGCTTGAGGTTCTTCAAGACCCCAGAAGCAAAAACTTTTATACTATACTCGTTCGTAAAATCCTTAAAGCCCATGAATCCCCGCAACTCATTTATCGAGCCCTAAGCGAAACTAAAATAGAGGCCTTATCAGGAAACATTAAACGATCCCGTGGAGCCTACTTCACAGGCCTAATTAAACGCTATTGTGCAGAGGACGGAATCGAATTAAAAAAATAATACTCTTGGACAAAACCAGCCATAAAAATCACTAGACAGATAGAAACTTTTTATATAAAATACCTAGTCATAACCATAGTCATTTGACAATGACTATGCTCTATCGAGCTGAGATTGGCCTAAGTAGGCCAAAATACTGGCTGTGGCAGGCGTCGGGGCGGTCTATCGGCCTCCCCGACTAAACCCTTTTCCTGCCACGCGACTTGCGTGTTCGGCTTCACCCCTTATCCAGGGGTTTGGGTTTCGCCCCGCTTTGCGTGGCTTCAACCAAAAGGGTTTAGTCGGGGAGCTCGCTGTTCTATCAGCCCTATCGGGCTTCCCAAAAATGAATCCCTCGAAAGGTCTTCATTTTTGGAGAACATCGGCGCCCGACGCCTGCCACAGCCTGGCTAAACTTGCTAAAAGATTAACTACCTATGGAAGAAAAAAAGAGACTTAAAAAATACAAAAGGGAAAAGAACGCTTTTTCGGGAATGCAGATTCAACGCAGAGACCTCGAAATCCTAAAGTCCCTGGCTGGCTACCGCTTTTTAAACACTCCTCAAATAATAGCCCTTCACCCGGGAGGTGAGAGAAATATTCAAAGAAGACTTCAGAAACTCTTTCATGAGGGGTTTATTGATCGGCCGCCGAGGCAACTTTCCTACCTAAAGCCACAGGGGTATATGATTTATGGGATAGGGAATAGAGGAGTTGATCTTTTATCCGAGAATTTCCCTGACCTTAAAAGGACCAAGGTTGACTGGCAGACCAAAAACAAAGAAGTCAAGCAGAGGTACATTGATCACACTCTTATGATTTCAAACTTTCGTGTGGTTCTGAATCTGGCCTTGAGGAACGAGAAACATACCAGGCTTGTCAGTTGGCAGCAGGGTAGAGACCTTAGAGATTATGTCAGAATAGATGATCGGAGAATCGCATTAGTTCCTGATGCCTTCTTTACCCTAGAGGATTCCGAGGATAAGATGTATTTTTTTCTTGAAGCCGACCGATCCACTATGACCAGAGGCCGCTTCTTAAGGAAAATGAAAGTTTATTGGGAGTGGTGGAAAAAGGGGGGGCACGAGGAGAAACTTGGGATTAAGTCTTTTAGGGTTCTTAACCTCTGTGAAGGCGAAGCGCGTAAGAAAAATTTAAGGCAGATATCAAGGGAGGCAGACGATAGAAAGACAGGATCTTTGATGTTCTGGTTTGCCACAGA
>JAZDLB010000195.1:0-5634 GCA_043802565.1 Candidatus Zixiibacteriota bacterium
GACGCTACGTTTCCTGCGACCCTAAAAGGGTCGCGCTACGAAAACTTAAGATCAAACGGATTAATTAATCTTTAACCTCCGAAGAAAAATGAGTATAGAGTCACTTACAAAAAAGCTTACTCCTCGATCTATTAAGCTGAATGTTAACTAATCATCAATAAGTAAATGAAATATCAATTTGTCAAGTAAAAAATCCCCAATTTTTATTGACAAGCTCCTTATTATATACTAAATTGCTTTAGTTTTAAAACTTTTTTTCCACAGGATCCAAATTTGGACCGGAGGTTAAGAAAGTGAACTATTCAGTTATTTTAGCTGGTGGGAAGGGGGAGAGGTTCTGGCCTCTTTCCAGAGTAGGTCATCCTAAACAACTGTTAGAGATAACCTCAAATAAAACCATGCTCCAGGAAACTATCGATCGGGTTAGCGATTTTATTCCCATAGAGAAGACCTTGATTGTTACTGGAGAGAATTTAAAAGATATTATACTGGAGAAGGTTAAAGTATTGAAAGAGAAGAATCTCTTAATTGAGCCAGAGGTAAGAAATACCTGTCTGGCTATTGGAGTTGCAGCGGTCCATCTTAAAAACATCAATCCATCTGCTACAATGGTAGTTCTCTCTTCAGACCATTATATCCAGAACAAAGAAAAACTGCAAAAAGTGCTAAAAGCTGGCTCAGAAGTGGCCAATCAAGGAGAATATCTCATAACCATAGGTATAATCCCTACGAGAGCTGAGACAGCTTATGGATATATTGAGTTTTCAGACCTCTTTACTACCATAGAAGACATACCGGTTTACCGGATTAACCGTTTTAAGGAGAAACCAAACCGCATGACAGCTCAGGGATATTATTATGACCGAAAACATCTCTGGAACAGCGGGATATTTATCTGGACAGCAGATACAATCCTTAAAGCATTGCAAAGACATATGCCAGACCTTTACCATGAATTAGATCTATATGCTAAGGAGATAGGTACAAAGAACCAGGTGAATGCACTTAAAGACTTATATTCAAAAGCTGAAAATATCTCTATCGATTGTGCAGTTCTGGAACAAGCAGACAATGTTTTAACCATAAAAGCGGATTTAATCTGGGATGATATCGGTTCCTGGCTGGCCTTAGAAAGAATCAAGGAAAGGGACCGAGAGAATAATGTGATCATAGGAAAAGCGCAAGTGACTGGCACCTATGAAACCACCATCGTCAATGATGGGCCAGGGATAATTGCGACCCTGGGAGTTTCTGATCTGGTTATCGTCAGAACCGGTGATATTGTTTTTGTAGCCCATAAGACCAAAGCTCAGGATATTAAAGAATTACTTCAGAAGTTTGCCTCAGATAAAAGTATGGGTGAATATCTCTAAAAACCAGTTTATTTCTGCGGTGAAAAAAACTGAGATTTTAAAACTCTCTAAGGAAAAACAGCTAAAGAAAATACTCCGCCAGGCAACCGAGGTTATTAAAAAAGGTGGGGTGGTAGCATTTCCCACAGAAACAGTTTATGCCTTAGGGGCAGACGCAATGAACAAAGATGCCGTGAAAAAAATTTTTCGCTTTAAAAAAAGAGAAGCTAATAAACCAATTGCCATCTTTCTTTTAAAACCGGAAGAGTTGAGCAAATTCGTTAAGGTCATAACTTCTCCAGCTAAAAGATTGATAAAATATTTTTGGCCTGGACCTTTAACTTTAATCTTTAAATCAAAACCTGGAAAGCTGATTTATCTAACTGGTAAAGAAGAGAAAATAGGGATTAGGGTTTCTTCTTCAAAGATAGTCCAATCTCTTCTACGCCAAACCAGAACACCTCTTACCGCTACCAGTGCTAATTTGTCAGGGCTAAAAGGATCGCTTTCAGCTTTTGAAGTCTTAAAAGATTTTGGCGGGAAAATAGAGCTTATCTTAGATGGAGGTCCTGCAGAGGAAGTTGCTCCTTCAAGCGTAGTTGATGTCTGCGGAGATGTGCCAATTCTAATTAGAGAAGGGCGTATTTCTTTTGAGGAAATAAAAAAAGTAGCTCCTGAGTCGAAAAGAAAATAATAAATTGCGCAATAGATATGGAAAACAAGAAATCTGAATTTATAATTTTATTGGTCTGCACCGGAAATACCTGTCGCAGCCCAATGGCAGAAGGAATTTTAAAAAAGTTATTGGCTGAAAGAGGAATAGGGGATATAAGGGTGAGCTCAGCCGGGACTTCTGCTCTGGACGGTTACCCGGCGGCATTATTTACAATCGAAGCTACAAAAGTCTGGGATATAGATTTAAAAGAGCATTACTCCAGAAAACTTACTCTGGATATGTTGAAAGAATCAGACCTGATTCTGGTTATGTCTAAAGAACATTTAAAACATATCGAGAAGATGGATCGAAAATCTTTGGAGAAAAGTTATCTGTTGAAAGCTTTTCCTCTTAAAAATGAAGATGAAAATTTAGCCATTAAAGACCCGATTGGCCGTTCCCTGGAAGAATATAACCAATGTTTTTTTGAATTAGATGAGGAGATTAAGAGAATTCTTCCTGAAATTATCAGTCTCTACCTCAAGGTGGTGAGCAAGGTCGAACCACGAGAAAAAAAATGAGAAAGAAGAATAAAACTTTTATTCTTTTAGAATCCGTTATTCTATCTTTACTTTTAATTCTCATCTTTATACCAGAATCTTTTAAGGATATGGAAGCTCAAGAGGTTAAAGGAGAAAATTCAGAATTGAAAGATACTCTCATGGAAACTCAAGAAGTCGGGAGAGAAAGCATAAACTTGATTGATAATCTTAAGTTTAAAGATACCCTTTCGGTTCCTATCGTGAAGGACCCTTTAAAAACAGAAAGGAAAGTAACTAACCTTTCATTTGGAGTAGGGGAAAAGTTAGAGTTTAAAGTCAGGTGGGGACCTATCAAAGCCGGTAATGCAACTATGGAGATAACTGAGATAATAGAATTCCAGGGAAAAAAATGTTTCAGAGTTGTCTCCACGGCTGAATCAAGTAAGTTCTTTTCCGCTTTCTTTAAGGTTAGAGATCGCGTGGAATCTTTTATAGATAAAGAGGGACTTTATTCACTCCATTTTGAAAAACATATAAGGGAGGGTAAATTCAAAGCAGATAAATTTGTGGATTTTGATCAACAAAATCATTTAGCCATAGCCGGAAAAGATACCATACCAGTCCCGCCTTATGTTCAGGATGTTCTCTCCGCTTTATATTATGTTCGTACTCAGCCGTTAGAGGTAGGAAAATCTTTATTTGTGGACAATCACACGGATAAAAAAAACTACCCTTTAGAGGTGAAAGTTTTAAAAAAAGAAAGAGTAGAAGTAGATGCAGGAACTTTCGATTGCCTGGTGGTTCAGCCGATATTACAAGCTGCAGGAGTTTTTGAGCAGAAAGGTAGCTTAACTGTCTGGTTAACTGATGACCAGAAGAAGATGCCAGTGATGATGAAAAGCAAAGTGGTCATTGGGTCCATAACCACAGAGCTTAAAGATTATCGTCTGGGAAGAGTAGGAGAATAATAAAAATGTCTCTTTATAAGCAAATCGATCTTACTAAGATCAAAACTATTTCCATCTCAGTAAGAAAAAGTAAATCTCTGGTGAAAAACTTTGCACAACCAATTTCCAATTCGGAAGGTATAGAGGTTTTTTTGAACAGCCTGCCCAATTACTTGAAAGCCAGCGACTTCAAGGCATTACTTAAAGCTATTAATCAAGCTAAAGCAAAAAACAAGCCTGTGATTTTTATGTTCGGAGCTCATATAGTCAAATTAGGACTTTCACCAATTGTAATAGATTTGATGAAAAAAAGATTTTTAAGCTTTCTTTCAACCAATGGAGCAGGTGCAATTCATGACTTCGAGATGGCTTTATGGGGAAAAACCTCTGAAAATGTTGAGGAAGGTTTGAAAAATGGAAGCTTCGGAATGTCTGAGGAAACCTCCAGGCTATTTAATCAGATTTCAAAATGTGCGGTTAGAGCCGGGCAGGGATTAGGTGAGAGCATAGGCGAGTATCTAATCAAGAATAAAGCTAAGTTCAGAAAAGATAGCCTTCTTGCCACAGCTTATCAGTTAAAAATTCCGGTTACAGTACATATAGGTATAGGGACAGATATTGTTCATCAATCACCGTATTTCGACCCGGCTACAACCGGCGAGGCTACTTTTACTGATTTTAAAATCTTAGCGGACGAGATCTCAAGATTGAATAATGGCGGTGTAGTTCTACATTTTGGCTCAGCCGTGATCCTTCCTGAGGTTTTTCTAAAAGCTTTATCCGTAGCACGCAACATTAAAGGGAAAGTTGAAAATTTCAACACTGCCAATTTTGATATGATACAACATTATCGTCCTAATATGAATGTGGTCTTAAGGCCTACTCAAAATAGTGGCAAGGGATACTCTTTTACCGGTCACCATGAGATTATGCTACCTCTTTTAGCCTGGGCGTTGAAGGCAGGATAAGAAGTAAGACGTGAGACGTGAGATGTAAAACGTAAGATGTAAATAGATACAAAACAGTTTGGATTGAAAAAATAAAAGAGAGGAAAAGAGAATGGCAAGGTTAGTTGAATGTGTTCCCAATTTCAGCGAAGGGAGAAGGGCTGAAGTGATTGAGGCTATTTTAGCGGAGATCAAATCGGTTGAGGGAGTTATGCTTTTAGATAGGGAGATGGATAAAGACCATAACCGCGCAGTTATTACCTTTGTAGGCGGTCCTCAAGAGGCTAAAAATGCCGCTTTTAAAGCTATAGTTAAAGCATCACAGTTAATAGATATGGATCAACATAAGGGAGAACATCCCCGGATGGGAGCTACGGATGTAGTTCCATTTGTCCCTATTTCCGGATTAACTATGGATGATTGTATAAGCTTAGCAAAAGAGTTAGGTAAAGAAGTAGGGGAGAAATTAGGAATACCAGTTTATCTTTATGAAGCCGCGGCTACTCGTCCGGATAGAGTGAACTTAGCTGAGGTGCGCAAAGGAGAATATGAAGGGCTAAAAAAGGAGATAGAAACCAATCTAGATAGAAAGCCAGATTTTGGGCCCTCAAAACTATCTAAAGCTGGTGCAACCGCTATCGGTGCCAGGATGCCCTTGATAGCTTTTAACGTTTATTTAGGAACCAGGGACATAAGCATAGCCAGAAAAATAGCAAAGGGGATCAGGTTTTCCACTGGAGGATTTAGATATATCAAAGCTTTAGGGTTTGAGATTAAAGAGCGGGGCTTGGTTCAGGTTTCAATGAATTTAGTCAACTATAAAGAATCCCCTATCTTCAGAGTATTTGAGGTAATTAAAAAAGAAGCAGAGAGATACTCTGTGCCTGTAATCTCAAGTGAGATTGTAGGATTAACCCCGATGGAAGCTCTTTTAGATGTCTCTGATTTTTATCTGAAATTGGAAAATTTTAAAAAAGACCAGGTCTTAGAAGAAAAACTGATGACCTTTTCCGAAAAACAGAAATCTGGTCTTTCTGATTTTATGGATGAAGTATCTGCAGGCACACCTGTGCCGGGGGGTGGAAGTGTGTCTGCCTCCTCCGGTGCTATGGGAGCGAGTTTAGTCTCGATGGTTTGCAGGCTAACTATAGGAAAGAAAAAATATCAGGAGTTTGAAGAAGAGCTAAAAAA
>JAZDLB010000196.1:0-4099 GCA_043802565.1 Candidatus Zixiibacteriota bacterium
TCCACTCCTTCATTCAGAAGTCCTCCCCCATTAAATCTCAGGTCAAATATCAGCCCTTTGACATTCCGCTCATTCAGATTACGAATGGCTTCCTTCAACTCTGTTCCAGTCTCTTCAGAAAATCTGGAAAGCCTGACATAACCGATCCCATCTCCAAACACTCCATAATAGGGAACGTTCTTTAACTCAATCACCGCCCTTTCAATTACATAATCTAAAGGTCCCTCTATTCCCTCCCTTTTTATTTTCATGGTAACTTTAGTCCCGGCTGGTCCCCTCATCAAATTGGAAGCCTCTTCAGTGCTCATCCCGTAGGTTTCCTTACCATCTATCTCGATTATCCTATCACCTGCTCTCAAACCCATGCGGAAAGCAGGAGTCCCTTCTATAGGAGAAACAATAATGATATATTTATCTTTCCTCGTATCTATAGTCATTCCCAAACCTTCATACTTTCCATGGGTAAACTCTATCAATTTATCATAGGTCTTCTTCTCTAACAGAGCCGAAAAAGGGTCTAACAGCTCTAACATTCCTCTTATTCCAGCATACCCCAATTCCTTCGGATCCACTTCTTCCACATAGCGGTCATTAATGTTATAAGCCGCCTGAGCCAGAAGTTTGCTATATCTCATAATAGTATCTCGGGTCTGGGGCTGTGCCTGAAGAGTCTGTTCTCCGGTCTGCCCTAACCCTACTATCCAGATTATGGCTACCGCAGCTAAAGCTAAGACCAAAGCTATAATCCCATGTTTTTTCTCGCTTAACATTATTCCTCCAGAAGATAAAAGTTTAAAGCTAAATTGACATCCTATCTCTGTTTAAAATTTAACAATTTCTACCCTTTTGTCAATATCAATATTTGAACAATTTATTTTTTAAACAGGCTAATCTTCAATAAATTCAGAACTTAACCCTGTGCAAAAATACTACAGTTAAACAAATACTCTTTTAAGAGAAGAAAGGTAAAGAAAGACTAAGAGGACAAAATTTAAAAAGAAAAGGAGCCAGAGGCTTAAAGGTATGCCTAAAAGGGGGATTAAAATTACAGATGCTAATATAGCACTCAAGGCTGATCCAAAAAGGTCTATTGCGTATCCGATCCCAACTATTTTTATCCCTTTTTTTTGAATATAAAATTGATTTGCGCAGGTAAACTCCGCTCCCCCAATGAAACCTGAGAAAACGATCACCCCACCCAAAATCAGTTCTAATAATTCAGGGCTCAACCAGGATCTGAAAAAACTGGATGTTAAGCTCAACAGAAAAAGGACCAAAATAACCTGTAGAATCTGCAACCATCTTAAATTTCTAAAACTTACCTCTTCTTTTTTTCTGGCTATAAAGGCTGCTCCAGAAAAAAGACCCAACATGAAAAGAGTTAAGAAAATTCCGACCTTTGAATAGATATAACCATATAATACCTGATAGATTAAAAGAATAGAGATCTCCAGGGTTATGCTGGAAAACCCCGCTAAAAATATGGTGTATAAGGAGAGATTGGTGAAAATATATTTTGTATTGAAAAATAAAAACAAAAGCGAAAAAGATATAAGAAATCCTAAAAAATAATACCAGGCTGGACTAACTTTAGATAAGTAGATAAATACCGGCTTCTCAAAAGATTTAAGCTGAGTACTCCATAAGACGGTATTATAAAAATAAGAGATTGGCTTCAGGTCATAATTTTTCTCTCCTTTATAAGAATCGATAGCCCCCCGGAGATATTCTACCCTTTCCTGGGAAAGTCGATTACTCAAAAAATGCTCATTCATATAAGTCGTAGCGATATTTTTCTTCTTCAAGCTTTCAGAAATTATTTCCGAATCATAAAATAGATTTTGTCCATCACTGGCTAAGAAGATATTATTCGATCCGGGCAGGACCATTACCGATTTAAACTCAGATAATAACGTGCGATAGAGGCTGGAGATATAAAGGGCTTGTTCGGGATTAAGATAGTTTTCTGCAGAAGTTATGCGGAAACTAAAGATTCCATCCGGAGTCATAATTTTCTTCACAAGATTGAAAAATTCTTCAGTATAGAAACGGTTAAGCTGAGCATTATATGGATCAGGCAAGTTCAGGATAACCAGATCATATTTTTCCTCTGCTTCCCTGCCTTTTTCTCTGACAAAAAGCCTTCCGTCTTTATGAATGATCTTTACTCTTTCATCCACAATCGAGTTAACTTCAGATACCGGAAGAAAACTTTTACCTAACTCCACCATCTTGGGATCAAGTTCTACATAATCAATTTTCAGGCCTTTATATTTCAATGCCTGAGTAAGAGCACCACCCACACCCCCTCCGATCAAAAGCAATCTTTTTGGCTCAGGATGTTCTGCTATTGCATATAAGACAGCTTCTTCAGAGGAATACTCATCTGGATAGGAGAATAAAAGCAGTCCATTCTCATAAAAGCTGATCTGTTCTCCGGCTCTTAAGATAGCCAGATTGCCGTAAATGGAATCAACAGATTTTACCAGCGGAAAATCCCTCCATAATCTGTTAAGGGATTTATTATTCAGATAACCATCCAGTTTGCCAATTTTGAAGCCTAAAATTCCTAAAAGTATCAAGCAGAATATTACCTTTCTTTGGATGGAATTTTTTATGAGTAAAATTGAGTACAAAAGCAAAGTTATAGATAACCAGTTCTGCACAGAGAAATTTGATAAATTAGGAATCAAGACTAAACTACCTAAAAGACCACCTAGGCCCGCTCCAAAAGATTCCCAGAGATAAACCCTGGTTACCAGAATATTTTGTCTGGATTCAAAAAGCCAGAGAGTAGAGTTTAAGACAAAGAGTATCCCTAAAACCAAACAAAGTGGGCACAAAATAAAGAAAGTGAACAGGAGCATAGGTAAAAATCCAATAATCTCACCAGGCAAAGTATTCAGAATTATCCTGGAATATCTTATTCCAATAATTGTCATAATTGAGAAAATAGCTAAGAGGAAATACCAGAAAGATAGGTTTTTCAAAAGAGAGTTTTTAGAATTGGAGATAATATTCCCCAGTTTGCTGCCCAGCCCCACCCATAAAAACCAAACGCAAAGCAGAATGCCTAAACACAGCTCATTCCCATAAAAAACAGCTAAAAGCTCTCGGAAAAGAACTATCTGCGAGAGGATCGAAGCAAATCCTAAAAGGATACAGGCTAAGATAAAAAGGCTCTTATTTCGAATCATTGAGAAAAAATCTAATCTATTTTATAAAGAAGTCAAGAAAAGAAAGAGGCGATATTTTAGAATGGGAAGATCTATTATTGAAGAAGGAAATTACAGGATGTCATTCTCACCCCGCCTTGGTTGGGGTAAGAATCTAAAAGAATTGTAGGGACACGTTGCAACGTGTCCCTACCAACTTTATTTGTGAGTGCCTGTAGGGTTAGAGCCTGTCCCTATCCATATGAAAAAGTTAGGGCAGGAGTTGAACTCCTGCCCCAGCGAGAACAATGTCATTGCTCTCGCTGGATGTTATCATCCAGCGGAGAAATAGGCGGATGATAACATCCGCCTTGGAGCAGCAAGTAAACGTAGCGTCGCGCGCGGGCTTCATGCCCGACGAAAAAAGCTTGTAGGTCAAGCATGTTCGCCCTTCGATTAACTCAGGGTGGTGAGTCTTCGACCCTGAGCTCAGACCGAAGGGCAGAACCGAACCACAGGACTGCTTGACCAAAAGAGTAGTCAACCACCCCACCTTTGGCGAGGATGGTTGACCTACAAACTATTGAAGCGGAAGTGCTAGGAAGTCATTCTGAGCCCAAAGGGCGAAGAATCTGTAGATTCTTCAGTCGCTACGCTCCCTCAGAATGACAAGTCTATTTATGCTGATAAATTTATTGATCCGGATGAACCATTAGGACTAACCCCAGACTCCAGGAATTTTCTCTCCACAGAATTTGCATCTTCCCTTTTGCAAATTCATCTGGGTAATGGTAAACCCATACCTGCCTATTACGATTTTCTTACATTTAGAACAATAGGTATTCTCTCCTTCGTGACCTGGCACATTCCCTATATAGACAAACTTCAGCCCACATTCTAAAGCAATTTTTCTTGCCTGCTCTAAGGAAGAAACTGGAGTAAGC
>JAZDLB010000197.1:0-5313 GCA_043802565.1 Candidatus Zixiibacteriota bacterium
GGTATGGTAATCAAAATTCTGAATGAATTTCGCATCCCACCTCCACAGGTCAAGGAAAAGAAGTATCCCCACTAAAAAAAGAAAATACCTTTTTTTTAATTTGTCCTTCAGGTACAGGTAGATACTTAAACATACTCCACTTACCAGAAGAGAAGTTATCCAGAAACCCCTGCTGATATTAGGCAGATTCAAAAGCATTACATCTTTTTTCTGAGGAAGGATATCTGAGTATAGAATAGCATTCCATAATGAAAGAAGCCCACTACCAGCTACGCTGAAAAGAAAAGCTAATCCAAAGAAAGAGATAACCAGAATTAAGAGGAGATTGTTGATTTTTTTCTTTTCTTTTAAATCTTTGATTCCACCCAGGATTTTCTCCAGCCCGAAAAGTGCAATAACTACAATGGAGAAAACCATAAGGAAAAGTATCAGCCCTGGAGCACGAAAGCTTTTTACCTGTGGGACAAAATGATAGAAAAGCCTGAAAATGGGAGTATGTGCCCCCAGGGAATAGATTAAAGCTAATAAAGAAAGCCCGGTAAAAAACCAGATCTTCCGGTTACGCACCAGGAAAAAAGCTAAAAAAGCAAAAATTAAAGGAACGATCCCAGCATAATCGCTATTAATCTTAAAACCGTTTCTTCCCCAGTAGGTATCACCCTCGTTTTGTAAATTTATCCCAACGAACTCAGGTACAAGTTGAGACGCTAGCTCCTCCGGGTGAAAAGACCAGGAGGTAGAATATTCATACCCCTTTCCACCTTCTGCCCGGGGAGAATATTTGTTCACATAAATATAAGGTGGTAGAATCTGAACTAAAGATAAGGCCAGCCCTAAGACCAGTGCAACTCCAAAATAGACAGCTAGCTTTATCAGTCTGCCAATCTTTTTATTATCTTTATAATCCCAGATCAGGCTAAATAGAAAATAAAGACCTAAACCCCACATGGCAAAATAAGCCAATTGAGGATGATTCGCCAAGATCAGAAGACCGACTGTCCCTCCGAAGAGTATAAAATAAATCAGTTTTCTGGATCTAAGACTCTTCTCTAAGAAAAGGAAGTTCAAAGGTAAAAGACTGGTAACATACATCCTCCCGTCATGCCCGCCATAAACCCAGGAGACCAGATTAGCTGAGAACATATAGGCTAAAGCGCCAATGAGCGAAACCCACCGGCTGAATCCAAAAGCTCTCATACAGTAGAAAGTAAAAATCCCGGTTAAAAAAACAGTGAGAACTAATTTCCAGCCTAAGGCTTTATATAGAGGTAGAATAAATTGTATTATAGCTAAAGGATAAAAGGTATCACCATGCATAGCATCGATAAAAGGCATCCCTCCAAAAAGATATGGTTCCCACAGTGGCATGGAATGATATTGTTTGATGAAATCTACATAAAAAGTTTTAAACATAACCCCGGCTTCAATGGTATCCGTACCCAAAAGCATCATATCCGAGAAGATGAACTTGCCAAACACGATTACGGTCAATATCAGAAAAAGAAGAATTGCGCTTAGATTAAATATTTTGCCTTCCTTTTCAAAAGTATCCACCCCTAAATCTTTCTTCTCTTTTACCTTGATCTCGGTTTTTTCCTTTTTCCTCTCTTTATCTTTCTTTGACAAAATTAGCTCCTTTCAAGTTCATCCGGTCTGCTCTTAACGATTTTTTATTTTTGTAACTTATAAATGAACGAACGCGAACAAAAGCCGTTCCAGCTAATCCCGGGGACCAGATAGGTTCCGGTCATCGACACTAGTTTGAAATCGCAAAACTGTATCAATTTTCTAAAGGTCTGTTTAGTCCAGCTGAAGATATGTCCGGGCTTGTCAGGAACATTGAAAATGTTCCAGAGTATCTCTTTAAAATGATAAGGGTTCGGTACTAACAGGATTAAAAATCCACCCGGTTTTAAGACCCTTTTTATCTCGTTCAACACGAAGTGAGGATTCCTGACATGCTCTAAGACCTCGATGCAGAAGACATAATCGAAAGAATCGTTTTCGAAATCCGTCCCTTCGGAGATGTCCTGAATCTTTACATAAGGGCTTTCATATTTTTTCACAATCTCTATTCCAAGGTATTGAACTTCGCTCCTTAAATAATTCCTCAATGCCCATCTCGACAGCCTATATCCAGGATTTTCGCCCCGGTTGGAACTTGAGCCAGTTGTGAAGCTTTCTTATATCTTGAAACTTCCTTTTTGATATTCCTGACTCCGCTTATCTCTTCATAATACTCTCTAAACTCTTCCTGTGACATTATTTCTCTCCAATTACACTACTTATTTCTTAGAACAAGCTCAACTCACATTTTAAATAGAGTCTGAATTAAAGTCTCAGTGAAACCAGTAACCCTAAAAGTTCAACCGCGGACATCCATAATCTTGAAAACAAGGCAATCAAAGTAGCCACTGGTAAAGGGAAATAAAGGCTGAGCAGGAGGACTAAAATACCTTCTCTTACCCCTAATCCACCCGGCACGAATACTGCTAAGAAGCCTAAGGTATAGGAAAATGCAAAAGCAGCTGTCAGGCTAAAATACTGGCTCCAGGGAACTGGGACTATGGCATTAACGAAAACCATAAAAGCTAAACCGTATAAAAACCAGACTAAGGTATAATAAAATAAATATAAGAAAAGCTCTCTGGTCTTAAGCTCTAAGCTTATCTTCTCCTTTTTAACCAGGCTTAAACCCAGGTTAACCACTATCTCTAAGAGTTTAGGATAAGCTATAAAAATCAAAATCGCAATCGAAAAAAATAAGATCAGGAAAAAACCTATCGGATTATTTGAGAACATCTGCTCGTATAGACTGTACCCTAAGAGGATAAAAGACAGAAGAAGTGCTGAAAGAACCGCCAGAGCTTGACCGATAATGGCTGTAGTAAACCCTTTTCTTTTCGATACCCCTTTTTTTTCTAAAAGATAGATCATTCCTACCACGGTCCATACTTTCCCGGGCAGATATTTACCTAAGTTGGACATAAACCAGATCTTGAACAGATTTCTGAAAGAAAGTTTCGCACCGACCTTTTCCAGCAGAGAATGCCAGACCTTTATGATAAAAAGATAAACTAACAAAAGAAGGATAAAAGAACCCAAAAGAAGAGGGTAATCTAACTCCCAGTGGTAGGTTTTGACTTTGCTCCAGTTCAGAAACAAACTTCTACCCAAAAAGTAGAAGATGATTATAAGGATTATACCCTGAGCAATTCTATATAAAACCTTGTTAATCTTCAAACAGAACTCCTCTCCATTGCTTTCTCCAGAACTTCTTCATATTTCCTTTTTATAGCCTCAGGTGAAAATTTCTCTTTTGCACTTCTATAACCTGACTCAGCCAATTTTTTAGCGTAATCTTCATCCGTCAAAATTTTCTCCAAAGCTAAAGCTAAAGATAAAAAATCTTTTGGCGAAGCTAAAACACCAGTTTTATTATCCTCGATGATATCTAAAATTCCACCTGAACTTATCCCCACCACCGGTTTTCTGCAGAGCTGTGCTTCAACTAAAACCAGGCCAAACCCTTCTTCGATCGAAGGGAGCACCAATAGGTCACATTCCTGATAAAAAGCTTTTAACTTCTCCTGGGGCATCACCGGTATCAAGAAAACTGAATTAGACAAGGAGCTCTCTTCAATTTTTCTTTTGAATTCCTCTTCAAGCGGACCTTCTCCAATAATTTTAGCTTCGAAATCGTATCCCTTTTCCTTTAGCCATTTCAGAGCCTCCAGCAAATACCTGACCCCCTTTTGCTCGGTGAACCTGGCTACAGATAATATAATCTTTACCTTACTTTTTTCTTTAATCGACAGTTCGACTTTACTCACTGTCCTGAGTCTATCGAAGGAAGGATAAAAATGTTCAGTATTAACCGGCATGGGCACAACTTTAACTTTCTCTTCAGGCAAAGGCAGGACCGATAAGAGTTTTTCTTTCAGGAAACTGGAAACTGTGGTAATATATTTTGCCTTATTGAAAATAGGATTAGCCATTCTTTGAAAAAGCTTAGATTTCAAAAGAAGCCGGATATCGGTCCCGTGCAGGGTTAGAACTAAAGGCTTTTTATGGAAAAGTGAAACCAGAAATCCAATTAGACCACCCGGTATCCACCATTGAGACGAAATAAGGTCAACTTTTTTATCCTTTGCTAATTTATATGCATTATAGGTAAAAGAAATTAAGAAAAAAATGAAAATTAACAGATTAATTGGATTTTTTGCTACAAGCTCCTGCATATTCCCGGCATAAGCTATTCTCTCAAAATTCCCACGTGCGTACTTGAACCTATGTACTTCAACTCCTTCCATCTTTTGATATTTTAAAATCCCTTTTTGATGAGGAGCTAAAACATAGATTTTATGCCCATCCGCTACTAAGCTTTTACTTAAATCGTGCAGAAAAACCCCGGCATAATCACCCGGGTAGCGAATATAATTGTGTGTCAGGATTAGTATTTTGATATGCACGTCTTGGAGAGGAAGTTTAGAGACACCCTCTGATCTAAAAAGATAGTTTTTAAATTTATTTTCTCCTCCGATATTCAATTTCTTCTTTTAAACTGACAATCGCTTCAGCTAAAAACCCTAAGGCGAAAAGTGAAATCCCGGACAAGACTAAAAGGATGACCAGATATAAAATGGGTCTGAACCCTTCATGCATAATTATCCTCAGGTACATAGCTAAAAGACCTGCCAGTACCCCCAAGAGCACCAGGATCAAACCTAAGGAGCCGAAAAGGAGCATCGGTTTGCGCATAAAGGAAACCTGAAATTTGACGCTGAAAAGGTCCAGCACCCCGATCGGTATGCGCCAGAAGCTGAAATTCGATTTGCCATATTTACGGGGATAGAGCGGAATCCTGACCTCATCAACTTTATACCCTTTATCCGCGGCCATAACCACCATATATCTGTGCCAGTCTTTTCTCAAAGGCACCTCCACCAGGACCTCTTTTCTGAAAGCCTTGACTCCGTTTAGATCGTGAACCTTAATTTTAAACAGCCATCTGGATAAAAAATTGTAAAAGAATGAGACAAAAGTTTTCATCCCGTAATTACCCTGTTTCCAGCCGGTTACTATATCATTCCCCTCTTTCATCTTATTGATAAGTTTGGGAATATCCTCAGGATAATATTGCATATCTGCAGGCCAGAAAAGATATATATCACCAGTTGCTTTTTTGAAACCAGTTTGAAGGGCAGCAGTTATCCCCTGACGTCTCTTATTTGTCAGAGCTTTTAAAAAACTATATTTTTTTGCGTAATCTATGGCCTTCTGGTAGGTATCATCTGTAGAACCATCATCCAC
>JAZDLB010000198.1:0-6628 GCA_043802565.1 Candidatus Zixiibacteriota bacterium
GTAGCTCTGGATACTCTTCAGCAGATAGAATCTCATCTGGTAATGAGGCATTATGAAGGGTTTATGAAGAAAGGAAGGATAAAGGGAAGATTCTAAATTGAATTTCATATTCTTAGGTGCACCGGGTGCTGGAAAAGGAACCCAGGCAGAGCTTTTATCTTTGAAGCTAAACATCCCTCACATCTCCACTGGAGATATATTGAGAGATGAGGTGAAAAGGGGAACCCTCTTGGGTGAAAAGGTAATGGCTTTTATGTCTAAGGGTGAGTTGGTTGCGGATGGATTGATATTAGAGGTGGTGAAAAAAAAGGTTAGAGGAAAAGGATTGTGAAGAAGGATTTATCCTGGATGGTTTTCCAAGAACTCAGATACAGGCAGAGAGCCTGGACAGATTATTAAATGGTATAGGCAAAAAAATTGATCGGGTTATTAAGATTAAGATATCGGATGAGACTATTATAAAAAGGCTTTCAGCCAGATTGGTCTGCGAGCTTTGTGGAGCAGATTATAATCTGGAGACCAGACCGCCCAGAGAGGCCGGGAGATGTGATCTGTGTGGCGGAGAGTTAGAGCAAAGGATTGATGATAATAGAGAGGTGATTTTGAACAGATTGGAAGTATATGTGAGACGGACCCAGCCTTTAGAATCCTATTATCAGGGGCAGGGTAAGTTGATAGAGATAGATGGAGAAAAAGATAAAAAACTGGTATTAGAGGAGATACTTAAAGCTATTAACTAAAGGATGATTGAATTAAAATCAGAAAGAGAGATAAAGATAATTCGGGAGAATGGCAGGATTGTAGCTTTGACTTTGAACTATTTAAAAGATAAGATCAAGCCAGGAATTAAGACGATTGAACTTGATTTTTGGGCGGAGGAGTTTATTAAGAAAAATAAGGCGGTGCCAGCTTTTAAAGGATACCGTGGTTTCCCTAAAAATATCTGCGTTTCCATAAATGATGAAGTTGTTCACGGGATTCCGGGACAAAAGGTTCTTAAGGATGGAGAGATAGTTTCTGTGGATGTGGGTGTATTTAAAGATGGATTTTATGCGGATGGTGCCTGGACTTTTCCGGTTGGAGAAATATCGGATGAGGCTAATAAGCTTTTAGGAGTGGCAAAGAAGGGTTTAGAAGCCGGGATAGCTCAGGCGCGCTTGGGGAATCGCTTGGGTGATATATCTTTTGCAGTTCAATCCCTGGTGGAGAAAAATGGTTTTTCAGTAGTGAGGGATCTTACCGGTCATGGCATAGGGAGACAGATGCATGAAGACCCGCCTATCCCTAACTTTGGAATTTCAGGGATGGGACCTCTATTAAAGGAAGGTATGGTTTTAGCGATTGAGCCGATGGTTAATGCAGGTACTTATAAGATCAAAACGCTGGATGATAACTGGACTGTAGTAACAGAGGATGGATCACTTTCAGCTCATTTTGAACATACCATAGCCATATCCCAAAACGGAGGTGAAATCTTAACCCTTCAGAGCGAACCTTTAGAGTGAGCGGTTTGGAGAATTTATATGCCTAAAGAGGAACCTATTCAGGTTGATGGTAAGGTGATTGAGCCTCTGCCCAATGCGATGTTCAGGGTGGAGCTTGAAAAGGGACACATAGTTTTAGCTCATATATCTGGAAAGATGAGGATGCATTTTATTAAGATTTTACCCGGCGATAAGGTTACAGTTGAGCTTTCACCTTATGACCTATCCAGGGGTAGGATTGTCTATAGATACAAATAAGAAAAGATTGTAGGTCGTAGGAAATAGGTTGTAGGTGATAGGTTAAAGGTAATAGAAGAGAGGAAGAGATGAAGGTCAGGAGTTCAGTTAAGGTAAGATGTGAGAAGTGTAAGGTGGTTAAAAGACAGGGTGTGATTAGGATTATCTGTAAAAACCCGAAGCACAAGCAGAGACAGGGGTAATTATTTCTTTATGAGAGAAACAACTTTAATTTTATCAATTTTTATTACTTTTTTGAAGTATATAACTTAATTGAAAAAAGATTTTTAGAGGAGGTTTGAGTTGGCAAGAATTGCGGGTGTGGATTTACCAAAAGATAAAAGGATTGAGATAGGTTTGACCTATATTTTCGGGATTGGTCCTTCCTCAGCTAAAAAGATTATTGAAAAAACCAAAGTCAGTCCGAATACCAGGGTGAAAAATCTTACAGAGGAGGATATCGCCAAGTTGAGGTCGGTGATTGAGTCTGAATATAAGGTGGAGGGTGCCCTGCGAGGGGAAGTGGCGATGAATATCAAAAGATTGGTTGATATAGGTTGTTATCGAGGTTTAAGACATCGCCGGGGCCTTCCAGTAAGAGGTCAAAGAACCAAGACCAATGCACGTACCAGAAAGGGACCTAAGAAGACTGTAGGAACCAGAAAAGCGGCAGCCGAAAAAAGTATGGTTCATAAATAAAGTTTAATTTCAGGAGAAAACTGTGCCAGAAGAAGTCAAAAAACCAGTTGTCAAGAAAAAATTTAAAAAAGCTGAGTCAAGCGGAGTAGCTCATATCCAGGCGACTTTCAACAATACTATTGTAACCATAACTGATACCAAGGGGAACGTAATAGTCTGGAGTTCAGCCGGTAAAAGTGGTTTCAAAGGTTCAAAAAAAAGCACCCCCTTTGCCGCCGGGATAGCGGCTGAAGCCACAGCTAAACAGGCCTTAGAAGCAGGAGTTAAAAGAGTAGAAGTCTGGGTTAAAGGTCCAGGTGCGGGAAGAGAGGCGGCAATAAGATCTTTGCAATCCGCGGGTTTAGAAGTTACCTCTATCCGGGACGTTACTCCTATTCCGCATAATGGATGTAGACCACCTAAGAGAAGAAGGGTGTGAGAAATAGGCATTAGGCAATAGGCAAGAGGTAATAGAAGGAGAGAAGATGGCAAGATATATAGGAGCAAGTTGTAAAATCTGTAGAAGAGAAGGGGAAAAACTTTTTCTTAAAGGGATCAAATGCTCAAGTGATAAATGTATCTTTGACCAAAGAGGATATGCTCCGGGAGAGCATGGGCAATCAACCCGACGTAAAGGTTCACAGTACGGTTTACGCTTGAGAGAAAAACAGAAATTTAAAAGGATCTACGGTCTTTTAGAACAGCAGTTCAGAAATTATTTTCATAAGGCTGAGAGGGAAAAAGGTATAACCGGAGAGAAGCTTCTGCAACTTTTGGAATGCAGACTGGATAATCTGGTCTATCGACTGGGCTTTGCACCTTCGCGTAAATCTGCCCGTCAACTGGTGCGTCACAGGCATTTTCTGGTTAACAGCCGGATTGTGGATATCCCTTCATATCAAGTTCAACCTGGTGAGATAATCTCTGTGCGTGAAAATAGTCGAAACTTAGATATCATTCACGCAGCTTTAAGGGAAACAGGTCGGGGTTCTGAATTTCCCTGGCTCAGGCTGGATAAAGCTCATCTACAAGGTGAGCTTTTGGAAATACCCAAGCGAATAGATATCCCGGTAATGGTTCAGGAGCAGTTAGTAGTAGAATATTATTCGAGATAAAAATTGAAAACTTAACTTTTACTTATTTTTCGTTTTTCGCCTCTGAGCGGATGGTGAGGAGAAAAGAGCATGAAATTAAAAAGTATACAGATGCCTAAAGAGATAGTGATAGATCAAAGCACTTTCGCTAACAACTATGCAAAGTTTATAATCGAGCCCCTGGAAAGAGGTTTTGGATTGACTATAGGAAATGCCTTGAGAAGAACTCTGCTCTCTTCTATTCAAGGGGCAGCTCCGACTTCTTTTAGAATCGAGGGGATTCTTCACGAATTCTCTACCATTCCTGGAGTATATGAAGATGTTACCGAAATTGTTCTGAATTTGAAACAGATCAGGCTCAAGTTGATCGGAGATGAACCTAAGACTATTACCTTAGAAGTCTTGAAGAAGGGAGATTACAAAGCTGGAGATATGAAAACTGATGCGGAGATAGAGATACTTAATCCAGAACAACCTATTGTCTCCCTGACGGAGGAGCTCAAATTTAAGATGACGATAGATATTGGTTGCGGTAGAGGATATGTTCCAGCGGAACAGAATAAAAAGCCGGAGGCTCCGGTTGGCACCATCTTTCTGGATTCTCTCTTTTCACCGGTGACCAAAGTGAATTTCTGGGTGGAGAACACCCGGGTGGGTCAGCGAACGGATTACGACAAGCTGTTCTTAGAGGTCTGGACCGATGGGAGCATAACACCTGAGAATGCGCTGGCATTGTCTTCTAAATTTTTGAAAGATCATCTACAGCTTTTCATCAAAAAGGATGAAGTTATGGAGATGGTTCTGGAAGAGGTAATAGATGTAGAGCTCCTGAAAACCAGAAACCTCTTGATGACCAAAGTGGATGACCTGGAGCTGTCAGTCAGATCCTCGAACTGCCTGCGAGCGGCTAATATTCAAACCCTGGAAGACTTAGCAAAGAAGACTGAATCAGACATGTTGAAATATAGAAATTTTGGCAGGAAGTCATTGACTGAGCTTACCAACATCCTGGTTAAATTAGGTCTTTCTTTTGGTATGGATGTGGAGAAATATAAGGAACCAGTTAAGAAAGGATAAGTGGAGGATATTTTCATAAAAGGATAAAAAATGAGACACGGAAAGGCGGTTCAAAAATTAAGTCGGAACAAAAGCCACAGAGAGGCGATGCTTTCGAATATGGCGGCTTCGATTATAGAGCATATTCAGATCCGCACCACTCTGGCTAAAGCCCGTGAGGTAAAAAGATGGACCGACTATCTGGTTACACTGGGAAAAAGAGGGGATCTTAATTCTCGACGGTTAGCTTTCAAGATACTTAAAAACAGGAAATTAGTCAAAAAGCTTTTTGATGAGATTGCTCCTAAGCTTAGAGATCATCAAGGTGGTTATACCAAAGTACTAAAGCTGGGTTATCGCCATGGGGATGGGGCGAAGACGGCGGTGGTTCAGCTTTTAATGGAAAAACCCCGGGTTGAGAAGAAGAAAGGAGAGAAAGGTGAAAAGGAAAAAGAAAAAAAGCGAAGCGAAAAAAGTTAAAAAATCAAAAAATACCAAGAAGAGCAAAGTAACAACTAAGAAAAGCATTAAAGTCTCGGATGAGAAGAAGAATAAAATTGTGGAGCAAAGCGAAAAGCTCTTAGATGAACTTTTACCTGCAGAAGAGCTGGAGGAGGTGGAGCAGGAGATTCCCTTGGTAGAGGAGTGGGAGGAAGAAGAAGAAGGGTTGGATGAGGGTATTGAAGGGGAGACGGATGAACATCTTTATGAGGGTGAGAGGGAGGAAATTTAAAACCCTAAAAATATTAAAGAACTTTTCAGGCAATCTTTAAAGATTGCCTTTTTTATTTCTGGTCTTATAATAGAATTGTCCATTAATTCAAATAAGAATGAATTCCTGAATTACAGGGGAAAATCTTTTTGATAATTGTGTGGAATTATTCCTGGTTGAACATAATGAAAAAGAGAGTTTGACTTGCTCAGAAAAATACCGTAGAACCTCACCCTAACCCTCTCCTTAGAAAGGAGTTCGTAGCGTCTGGGTTTATCCCAGACGTTTTTTTATGTAGCGGAAGGACATCAATGTCTTAAGAACTCAATCTTCCATTTTTTTACTGGAAACCCAAAAATTTCCTTTACATATAAAACTCACCCTAACCCTCTCCTTTCCTACGGTGGCTACGAGCCTGCCCGCCCTTTGGGCGCCAGACGTAGTCTCCGTTTAGGAAAAAAGGAGAGGGAAAATATTTGTAAGGGCAGGACATGGTCCTGCCCTTTTATAATAAAAACTATTTGCAAAATATTAAAATTAAATTAGATTGTAAATTTGAAACAAAAAGGAGTAAAGATGATAGATTTACATACCCATTCGGTTTTAAGTGATGGTGAGCTTCTACCTGCGGAGCTGGCTCGCAGGGCTTATGTTGCAGGCTATAAAGCACTGGCTATAACCGATCACGTGGATTCTGGTAATCTGGCGATTGTTCTATCTCAACTGATAAAGGTCTCCAAGGACCTGAATAAATATATGAAGATAAAAGTCCTGCCTGGAGTTGAAATCACTCATGTTCCTCCTCAACAGATTCCAGAATTAGCTGGTTTAGCTCGCAAATTAGGAGCTAAGATAGTTGTGGTTCACGGTGAATCTATAGTTGAGCCGGTGATTTCCGGAACTAATTTAGCCGGGCTGGAAAGTGATATAGATATTTTAGCTCACCCGGGTTTGATAACCAAGAAAGAGATTAAATTAGCCAAAAGACGAGGGATTTATCTTGAGCTTTCAGCTCGAAGAGGTCATTCCTTGACTAATGGCTATGTAGCAAAACTTGCCAAGAAAATAGGAGCAAAGTTGGTTATAAATACGGATGCCCATTCCTCATCTGAACTATTTACAAAAGAGATTTTGAGGAAAGTCGGTTTAGGCGCGGGTCTTTCTGAAGGGGAGTTTAAAGGAGTTTTAGGAAATACGTTAGAACTTGTAAGAAAAAGAAGGTGAAGATGAAAATAAAATTTACAAAACTTCAGGCTCTGGGAAATGATTATATCTATATCGATTCCTTCAGACAAAGTCTGAGTGGTATGAATTTGAGAGACTTAGCAAAGAAGATAACCCATCGACACTTTGGAGTAGGTGGAGAT
>JAZDLB010000199.1:0-4886 GCA_043802565.1 Candidatus Zixiibacteriota bacterium
TTGACCTATGAAAAGGTAGGTCAGACATTCCTGTCTGACTGTAAAGGGTTGATTATGTCAAAGAAAGACAATTTTGAGAACGCCTTGAAAAGATTAGAGGAGATCGTTCAGAGATTGGAGGGTGGGGAATTATCTCTGGATGAATCACTTAAGCTCTTCGAAGAAGGGATTGAATTATCCCGCCTCTGTTCTAAGAAACTCTCTGAGGCTGAAAGCAAGGTCGAGAAATTGATTAAGTCAGGTGAGGAGGAGTTTAAGACTGAACCTTTGGATATGGAGGAAAGTGAAGATGAGGAAAAAAAATGGGAGTAAGGAGTAAGAAGTTAGACGTAAGACGTGAGAAGGAAGATGGTAGAAATAAATAGAAAAAAGAATTTTAAAGATTATCTGCAAAAGAAAAGGGAAATCATAGAGCAGGCGCTGGATAGTTTTCTACCGGATGAGAAGGTTGAGCCTAAAAGCTTGCATAAGGCGATGCGCTATTCGGTTTTCGCTGGAGGGAAAAGGTTACGTCCAATTTTAGCCATTGCCTCTTTTGAAGCAGTTGGTGGGAAGGGTAAAAAAATTCTTCCGGTTGCCTGTGCCTTAGAGATGATCCATACCTATTCCTTAATCCACGATGATCTGCCCTGTATGGATAATGATGACCTGAGAAGGGGGAAACCTACTCTGCATAAAGTTTATGGTGAGGGGATGGCGGTCTTAGCCGGGGATGCTTTGCATGCTTTAGCTTTTGAACTATTGTTAAAGGCAAATAATGCTCAAGTAGTCTTAGAAGTGGCTAAAGCTATTGGAACAGAGGGGATGATTGGTGGACAAGTTAAAGACTTGGAAGCTGAAGGTAAGAAAGTCTCTTTAAAACAAGTGGGATATATCCATACTCATAAGACCGGAAAACTATTAAGGGCGTCTATCAGAGCAGGGGCGATCTTGGGAGGTGCAGATAAAAAGACTCTTCTGGCGCTTACTTATTATGCGGAGAGATTTGGATTGGCTTTTCAGATTGTGGATGATATCCTGGATGTTGTGGGCAAAGAGGAGGAAATGGGAAAGAAAAGGGGCTCGGATAAAGCTAATTCAAAAGCTACTTACCCTGAGGTAGCAGGGTTGGAGAAGTCGAAATCTTTAGCCAGAAATTTATTAAAACAAGCAAAAGTAAAGCTGGATATTTTAAAAGAAAAAAACTGGATTTTTGAGAAGTTGGCTGATTATGTATATGATAGGATTGGTTGAATCTAATTAGCTTGAACTTTAAATGATTGAGAGGTATAGAACAAAAGATGGAAAGCCTTTTAGATAAAATTAACTCACCGGCTGATCTTAAAAAAATCCCCTTGGAAAAGCTCCCTCAATTAGCCCAGGAGGTCAGGGAAAAAATTATCACGGTAGTATCCAAAACTGGCGGGCACTTGGCTTCCAACTTAGGAGTGGTGGAGCTAACCTTGGCTCTGCATTACGTTTTCGATCTGCCCAAGGATAAGCTCATCTGGGACGTGAGCCATCAATGTTATACGCATAAGCTATTAACCGGAAGGAAGGATAGATTTGAGAGCTTGAGGCAATATCAGGGTATAAGTGGATTCACCAAAAGGATAGAAAGCGAGTATGACCCCTTTGGAGCCGGGCATGCATCAACTTCTATTTCCGCCGCTTTAGGGATGGCTTGTGCCCGTGACCAGAAAAGTGAAGATTACAGAATTATAGCGGTTATCGGAGATGGAGCATTAAGTGGTGGGATCTCCTTTGAGGGGTTGAATAATGCAGGAGCTTTAGGGAAAGACCTTTTAGTGGTCTTGAATGACAACGCGATGTCTATCTCTAAAAATGTTGGTGCTTTTTCCAAATACCTGACAGACCTTTTGACAGATGAGAAATATAATAAGCTCAAAGCTGAGATCTGGGAGATGGTGGGCCGGTTTAAAAGAAGGGATAAGATCAGGACCATGGTAGCTCAGGCAGAGGAAAGTATCAAAGGGTTTTTAGTGCCAGGGATAATCTTCGAAAAATTAGGTTTCAGGTATTTTGGTCCATTAGATGGCCACGATATAAATCAACTGATAAAAACTTTAGAGCATCTCAAGAATTTTAAGGGACCTAAGCTTTTACATATTTTGACTCAAAAGGGGAAAGGATATATATTCGCGGAGGAGGATGCTCCTAAATTTCACGGGATAGGTAAGTTTGACAAGGTGACCGGAAAATCGAATGATGTCGGTAAAAAAGCTTATACAGATATTTTTGGTCAGACCATGGTTAAATTGGCAGAGATGGACCAGGACCTGGTGGTTATCACCGCGGCTATGTGTTTGGGCACCGGACTTTTGGATTTCTCTTTAAAATTTCCCAAGAGATTTTACGATGTAGGGATTGCAGAACAGCACGGGACCACATTTGCCTGCGGCTTAGCGGTATCAGGTTTGAAGCCGGTTTTTGCAGTTTATTCCACTTTTCTGCAGAGGGCTTTTGATCAGGTGATCCACGATATGGCTTTGCAGAATCTTCCAGTCATACTGGCTATTGATAGAGCAGGTTTAGTAGGTGAGGATGGAGCTACTCATCACGGAGCTTTTGATCTTTCCTATTTAAAACAGATACCAAATATTATTGTAATGGCGCCCAAGGATGGGAATGAATTGAAAGATATGTTATATACCGCCGTAAACTGGGGGAAATCTCCAGTTGCAATCCGTTATCCGCGAACTGCTATTCCAGATAAAGAAATCAAAAAGGAGTTTAATCTCCTGCCTTTAGACCGATGGGAAATCTTAAGGAAAGGGAAAGACCTTTTAATCTTAGCGGTAGGCTCTATGGTCTATCCCGCTTTAGATGCGGCTTTCGAGCTTTCATCTGAGGGGATAGAAGTAGAAGTTATCAACTGCAGAATAATAAAACCTTTAGATCAAGAGCTCTTATTATCTTCCCTTAAAAGATTTGATAAAATCCTGACTATAGAAGAGAATGTCCTTTCAGGTGGTTTCGGTAGTTCAATAGCTGAATTCATCTTTGAGAAAGGAATTCAGAAAATAGACCTGAAAAGGTTAGGGATCCCGGATAAGTTTATCGAGCACGGAAGCCGTAAAGAGCTTTTAAATCTATTGGGGCTGGATAAGGAAGGGATAACTAAGGCAGTTAAACAGATGATCAAGATAAAAGAAAAAACCCCTTCTACTCAGTTGGATATTTTGTGATTTAAATTAAATCTTCAGGGAAAAATAAAAAGGCAGAAGTAAGATGAAAAGCATAGGGATTGTGGCGAACGTTAAAAAGCCAAAGGTTAAATCAACAGTTAATCGAATAATCCGCTGGGCTCAAAAGAATAAGATCGATTTCTATTTAATTCCGGAATTATCAAAGTTAGTCGGGCATAAGGAAAAAGCTGTCCCGCTTGAAAAACTTCCGGAGTGCTCACAAATCATAGTCTCGTTAGGGGGAGATGGAACTATGCTTTCCTCTGCTCGGGCGGTGGGGAGTGAAGGGAATCCTATTCTGGGGATTAATCTGGGAAGCATCGGTTTTTTAACTGAGATCACCTCCAACAAAATCGAAAAGACTTTAGATCGGGTCAAGAAAAAGGAATATGTCATCGAGAAGAGGATGTGTTTGCAAGCAGAGGTGGAAGGGTTAAAAGAAAAAAACCGGTTTGCCCTCAATGACATTGTCATAGATAAAGGTAAAGTGGCACGTTTGATATATCTTCACCTGTATGATAATAAGGAATTCGTTTGTTCCTATTCGGCAGATGGATTAATCCTGGCTACAACTACTGGCTCAACTGCTTATTCAATGGCAGCTAATGGACCAATCATCAATCCCCGGATTAATGCCATCATTGCCTCACCCATCTGTCCATTTACCTTAGCTTTACGACCTATGGTTTTCTCAGGAGATGATTTCTTAAAAGTGGTAGTGGAATCAGAACATAAGGAAGCGAGGTTGACTCTGGATGGACAGGTCTCTCTTAAGTTAAATTCACCCAGCACCATCTTTATCCATAAAGCTAAGCATTTGATTAATCTGATTAAATTTCAGGACCGGTCTTTTTATGAGGTTTTGAGAACAAAGCTTCACTGGGGTGCAAGGCCGAAAACAGGAAAATAAAAGTTCAAAAGTTTAAGGGATAAAGGGACAAAAAAATGAAAAAAGAAGGGTTTGAGAATTTGAATATATGTCAGTGTGTAGGGGCAGGTCCCTGTGCCTGCCCTATTTAGTTCAAAGGCTCAAAAGTTCAAAGCTTCAAAGGTTAAAGCTGATGCTCAAGGCATTACGCATTAAAAATTTTGCCATCGTTGAAAACTTAGAGGTTGAATTCTACCCTGGATTGAACGTTCTAACCGGAGCTACGGGAGCAGGTAAATCGATTATCATCGGTGCTTTGAATTTAGCTTTGGGAGAGAGAGCTTCCTTAGAGATGATACGAACCGGGGCTGAGTCTGCCATAGTTGAGGCGATATTTGAGATTAAACTAAAAAGTCTGATTGAGAAACTTTTATCTGAGCTTGGTATAATTTACCCGGAAAACCAGTTGATTATCCGTAGAGAACTTTCCAGTAAAGGGGTAAGCAGATGTTTTCTGAATGATCGGTTAGTTACCCTGGCAAATCTCAAAATTATCGGTGATCAGTTGGCAGACCTTCACGGTCAACATGAACACCAGTCTCTTTTGAATTCGGATGAACATCTTACCTATTTAGATAATTATGCGGAGGCTAAAGACCTCCGGAGCAGGGTAAGTGATAGCTATTACAAGCTGAAGAAAAAGTTAGAGGATTTAGAGGAGCTGAAAAGAATAGACAAAATTTCAAAAGAGAAAAAAGAGCTTTATCAATTTCAACTCAAAGAGATTTTAAGTGCTAATCTTTCAGCCGGAGAAGAGGAGGAGCTTTCCT
>JAZDLB010000200.1:0-2541 GCA_043802565.1 Candidatus Zixiibacteriota bacterium
CTCTTTGAGCTTGTTCAGCTTGTCTTTCTGCCTATCTTTGGTCTTTGAGTCCAGATTGTAGCTTAAACCCTCTTTGCAAACTCCAATACATTCTGTAAAGTCACCAGAGTTAAAATATGAATCTGCAATCCGGTAATGACATTCTATGAGGTTATAATAATTTTCTGCGGGATTGTTTTTTAGTTTTTTGATTATCAGGTTATAGTAATCTATGGCTTTATCCCAGTCATATTTTTCATAATGGGCTGTGGCTAAAGCCCATAAAAAAATCTTCCCTTCTGGATATTCTTTTTGTAATCTCAGTGCCAGCTCTATGGCATCAGGATAATCTTTTTCTTTAATATATATCCAGATTAAAGCATTTAAAGCAGCAACTTTAGAGAAAAGACTCTTCTCTGCGGCTATTTTTAATTCTGCGATTCCCCTTTTCCGTTCATCTGCAAAAAAGGGAAGCCAGGCAAAGGTTTTGGTATAGTAGCTGGTCCAGTAATGGTATGAGCCCAACCCCACATAGGTATCGAAGAGGGTGGAATCGAGTTCCACTGCTTTTTTAAAAGCAGATTTTGCCTTTAAAGCATTTCTAAAAGCTGACCACCAGCTCCCTTTACGGGCTTTATAGACCCCTAAATAACCATAGGAGTTTCCTAAATAAAGATAATCCCAGGGGGTCTCATTTCCTGCCTTAATCCTTTTCTTAGATAATTTTATGGCAGTTTCAAGAGTAGAGTAAAACTCTTCCTCCTTAAAATCACCTTCATAGTCCATCATCTCTGCCTGATATAAAGCTCCTAAGAAAAAATAACCAGCCGGATTTTGGGAATCTGAGCTTATCATCTGTTTGAATCTATTCTCAGCATAAAGATAGTTCTCGTTTAAGGTAGCATCTATCCCCTCTAATATAAGGTTAATATAAGAGAGAGAATCTCGAGATTGTCCTGCGGATCCATAGGAAGGAAAAGAAGAGAAGGGGTAAATTAAAAAACTAATTGAGAATAAAATGGAAAAGAAAAGTTTCATTTAGATTTTAGTTTCTGTGAAATTTGTTTCTGTAGGTCTTTAATTTTATCAGCAAAAGGTTCTGCATAATCGTTTCCTTTTACCTGAGGCTCGAAAGATATTGCTTTATTTAGCTCATCCTGAGCAGACTGTATGTCCCCCTGGTTAAAATATAAATAAGCCAGCCAGTAATGGCATTCATATTCGCCAGCCGGATCATAATAGGGTGAGGATATCAGGACATTCAATAAATCCAAAAATATTTTTTGTGCCTCTTGCCAATTTTTCATTCCGATATAAGCAAAGCCGGTCATCCACAACCTAAAAGGGTCATCCTCATTTATCCTTTTAACCTCCGGGCTCCATTTTAAAACAGAGGGATAATCTTTTTCCTCCAGATAGATGCGTAAAAGGGAGTAAGCGGCTTCATCTTTGGCATATTTCCCTTTCTGGATAGCAAGCATAATTTCCTGAATCCCCTTTTTCCTTTCGTCTCCGAAAAAGGGAAGCCACCAGAAGAGTTTAGATTTTACACTTCTCCAGTAATGATAAGCTCCCAGTCCAAAGTAAGCATCATATAGCTTTGGATTTAATTCCACAGCTTTCTTCAGATGGGAATTTGCTTTTCCTCCATCCCGGAATGCACCCCACCAGTTACCGTGAAAAGAGCGGTAGATTCCTCTATAACCCAAGGAACCACCCAGATAGAAATGATCAAGGGCTGAATTCGGGTCTTGTTCTACCTTTTTATCCCCTTTTTCAACTGACAGGTTAATATATTTTTCAAAGTCAGCTTTATATTTTTCATTTCTGTAATCATCGATCAAAGTCTGTAAAGAGGCGGCTATGAAAAAATACCCTACGGGCTCTTCTGGATAAAGAGTAACTACCTTTTTGAACTCTGCAATCCCGGAATCGAATTTGTCCTGATGAATAAAATCTATTCCTTTGAAAAGGAGGGAATCTATTTTAGAATTAATCTGGGAGGAAAAGGTTATCTCTGAGCTCAAGAAAAAAATAAGAGCAAAACCGGTTAATAAATTTATGATCTTCATAAATAAGCCTTTAAAAAAGTTGTTAAAAATCTGCCTGCCCGGTGAGCAGGTCTTGAGTGAGCTTATCGATTTCAGCACCTTTCGATTTTTCACATAGATCTTTTAAAAAATGTGGATACTCCTCCATAAATGAGAAAATCTTGATCTTGACTTTTCCTCCTGAGATTATTCGGGTAGTTTTTAAAAGTTTAAATATTCCATATTCCAGAGTTGCAACCTGGTGGATGTTTGTCCAGTATGAATGATCACCTTCAGATTTCTTAGTTAGAAGCTGGTTGAAACTTATTCCGTCCCGGTCTAAAATTAACAAATGACGGGTATAATCCAGATAGGTTATCAGGGCTATCAGGATAAAGATCAAAAAAGAGAAAAGGCTGAAAAGAAAAGAGGATTTTAAACTGAATATGGAAAGCAGAAGAAAAATAAAAGCGGTAAGATAAAAAACTATCCGCAGCTCGATTCCAAAATAGCGATAAACGATTTTGTCTTC
>JAZDLB010000201.1:0-2724 GCA_043802565.1 Candidatus Zixiibacteriota bacterium
TAATCCGAGAAGTAATTGAGATAAGAAGCGTTGCCTTTGCTGGGGAAATAGAAGATGGGGTAGGTTATATTAGGTTAATTAAATTCTCAGAGAATGCACCCGGAGAATTAAGTGAAGCTCTAAAAGAATTAAAGACCAAAAATATTACAGGCTTGATCTTAGATTTAAGAGGAAATCCAGGTGGGCTACTGCCAGAAGCCGTTGGAGTAACAGAGCTTTTTCTTGAAAAGGGTGAGCTTATTGTTAAGATCAAAGGAAGGAGAGGTTCTGATGCTAAAAAGTTTTACTCTCAGACTCAGCCTATTTTCGATAGTCTTCCTCTGATTATCCTGGTGAATTATGGCTCTGCTTCAGCCTCAGAGATTGTGTCAGGTGCCATTCAGGATCAGGATCGGGGTTTGATTTTAGGTGATACTACCTTTGGAAAAGGAGCAGTCCAGACTCTATTTGAGCTTAACGATAATACCGCCTTGAAGCTGACCACTGCTAAATATTATATACCCAGCGGTAGATTGATTCAAAAGGAATTCAATCATAATAAAAACCTTATTGCGGATACCACGGAAATAGTTGACACTCTACAAAATAAATCAAAAGAGAAGGTCTATTATACCAAGAAAGGAAGAAAAGTTTATGGAGGTGGAGGGATTGTTCCGGATATGGTAATACCTGATCTTGCTTTTCCTCCACTGATTCAAGACCTTTTACAAAAACAGTTATTTTTCGATTTTGCGGTTCATTATTCTTCCTCAAGGTCAAATTCGACAGTTCACAAAAATATCCCAGAAGATTTTAAGGCAGATAATATGGTCTTAAAGGAGTTCAGAGATTTTATTAAATCAAAGGGTTTTGAATATAAAACTGCAACTGAGTCTGAACTTGTAAAATTAAAGGAAACCTTAAAAGAGGAAAAGAGTTCTGAACCATTTTCGGAGGGGATAAAAGAGGGCTTAAATAGATTAGATTATTTTATAAATAGACAGAAAGAAGTAAATTTTGAGAAAAATAAAGAGCTTTTGAAATGGCAGATTGAAGAGGCTATAAAAACTAAAGAGTTTGGCTCATCCGAAAGATATAAGGTCTGGGCAAAATACCAGGAGCAGATAAAAAAAGCGATTGAGATTTTGAAGAATAAAGAGGAATACGAGAGATTGTTGAGTTCGCCATAGTTGTAGTAGAGGTAGGATAGACTTTTAGTCTGTCCTGTAGGGGTACGGAGTTGAAGAATGTAGAATGTAGAATGTAGGGAAAGGTTTCAGTCTTGCGAACATTTCTGGATTTTAAAAAGCAACAAGAAGCAACCCTGAAGGGATGCCCTACGAAAAGATGGTACTTAAATCTCTATGAATAGTCATCTAAAGGGGTGAAAAAAATGGATGAGAAAATTTCCAATTTCAGATTTTCCAGAGAGCGATTTTTCTGGATAATTCTAACTATGGTACTTATAATTATCATTTTCATCTCAGTACTCAATACAATCAATTATAAACAAAAATTGATTAGTGTCCAGCAACAAGAGAAAATACTCATCGCTCAAACTGATACTCTAAAAACGTCATTGAAGCATTATAGACAGGTGCTTCAATATCAACCTACGACCTTAACTAATGAGGATATCGAAAAATTAAAAAAGAAAGGGCTCCAAGATCCTACCAATGATATAATTGCTGACCTTATGAAGCATAAGAAGCTAATACCCTACAAAGGTGTTTTAGGTGGTACGATGGGGTTTTATTATCAAGAAGGGATACATGCATTAACTCCAACATGGGTCTTTGTGTCTTTTGATGATGGGCATATAGCAGGGTACATGCTTCTTAAATATCAGGTATCTGATGAAGGTAAGATTTCCTGGAAAGTTCTTGATTCCTATTTATTATAGAAGGGAGAGTGTAGGGCAAGGCTTCAGCCTTGCTAAAAACAAAAGAAAATTAAAGAAGCAACCCTGAAGGTCCAGAATGGATCTTGAGAGTTGCCCTACGAAAAATAAAAGCGGGAGGGGATAACCGCAAAGCTGGATTTCGCAAAGCTCAACAATCCCCTCCCCTACTAAAATCAAAAACAAAATATATTTTGAACTGGATTAATCTAATCTTAATGGCTGGGATGGGGGTTTTAGCGGGGTTATATGGAGCGATACTCGGCTTGGGTGGGGGGATTCTATTGGTGCCGGTTTTGACCCTTTTCTTCAAAATCCCTATTCATACCGCTATAGGTACCTCTTTGCTCTGTGTGATTGCTACCTCTTCTGCGGCGGCGACTACTTATGTTCAGAATAAATTAACTGATGTACGTCTGGGAATGACTCTTGAATTAGCCACTACCTTAGGGGCGATAATTGGAGGAATTATCGCAGGGCTGATTAATTGGAATATCCTGAGTATACTTTTTTCATTTCTTTTACTTTACAGTGCTCTGTCTATGTTATCTAAAAAAGAAAAAAAGGGAGAAAACTCAACTGAACAGGGCTCAGTTTCTACATATCAGATTCAAAATCTACCTGCGGGTTTAGGACTTTCATTTTTAGCGGGTAATTTCTCCGGGCTTTTGGGTATCGGTGGTGGGATAATTAAAGTCCCGGCGATGTATCTTTTTATGAAAATACCTTTGAAGGTTGCAACTGCTACCAGCAATTTTATGATCGGAGTTACTGCTTGTGCCAGCGCTTTTATTTATTATTTCAGAGGGGATATTAACCTTCTGATTTCCGGGGTCTCAATTTTA
>JAZDLB010000202.1:0-3788 GCA_043802565.1 Candidatus Zixiibacteriota bacterium
GATGGGTATAACTGACTTAGGGTTGGTTATTGAGCCTGAGATGAAAAAATGAGTAAAGATATTATAATCTCCTTAAGTTCTCATATCGTTTTCATACTATTGTTGGTTATTTTTGTGCCAGTTACCGCCTATTACCAGATAAAAGGGTATCCTCAAGTTTACCGGGTGGGATTAGTTAGCCTGCCTGCAGGTGGATTGGGAGGGGGAGAAGGGGAGGAGGTAAAAGCGACTTTGGGTGAGATAAAGAAGTCCGAAGGGATAGGTTTAAAAGAGTTTAAAACTGAAAAGAAAGGGAAGAAAACCCAGGCCAAAGAATCTAAACAGAAAATGGAACAGGCTAAAAAGACTGCGTCAGTTACATCAAAAAAAGGTGAAGAAAAAGTCGTTTCAGGCAAAGAAGGAGCCGGAGGGGGCTATGAAATTTCATTAGGCGGGGGATTTGGCTCTGCTTATGTAGAAGGCGGAGAGTTTGAATCACCTTATTATCTGAATATTGCCTTTGGCAAGATTAGGGAGAATTTCTCTAACCCTTTAAGACAGACTAACCTTCCGATTAGAGCAACTGTTTATTTTATTATTCAGAAAAATGGAAAGATAGTTGAGCCTAAGATAGAAACCCCCTCCGGGATTGCAATTTTTGACCAGTCTGCCCTGAGGGCAGTTCTCTCTGCAGATCCCCTACCTCCTCTGCCTCAGGAATATAAAGGTGAATGGCTGGGTATTCATTTAGAATTTGAATTTTTACCTTGAAAAATGAAAAATAGGAATAAATCAAAAATCTTCTTCCCGTGTTCGTCGGGTCCCCTGACCCGATTCGCCAAAGGCGAACCAGGTCAGTCCCGCTAAAGGCGGGATGGCAAGCACTTCGAGAAGTAAATATGATAAAACAAAAAATTCTCATAATAATCTTTTGCTTCCTTCTTTCTCTTTTCAGTTTCAAAGCTCTTTTTGCCCAGACTGAAATCTATGTTAAAATGCCCGTAGGAGGGGCAGAGCCTCTGGACATTGCGGTTACTGATTTTTCCCCTAAGAAAAAGGGGTTTTCGGCTGAAGAAAAAAAAATATCTTACCAGGTTCCTCAGATAATAAGGGAAGACCTGGATTTCTCACTTTTGTTCTATGTGGCGGAGATCGATTCTTTCACAAAAGAAGTGGTTGGGGATAATCCTTTGAATCTTGAAGGCTGGTATAAGTTAGGGGTGCAGATGGTTCTTGCCGGGGAGTTGGAATTAAGAGGCGAGGAGATATTAGCTGAGGTTTTTCTCTATGAGGTGATAAAAGGGAAAAAGGTCTATTCGAAATCGTATAAAACCTCCTCAGATAATTACAGAGGATTGGCTCATACTATTTCGGATGATTTAGTTTTGGAGTTGACTGGAGAAAAGGGGATTTTTAATACCAGGATTGCTTTTGTTTCCACTCGAAGCGGTAATAAGGAGATTTATATCTCAGATTATGACGGTTTTAATATTAAAAAAGTAACTGAGGATAAATCTATAAATTTATCACCACACTGGTCTCCAAATGGTAAAAAACTAATCTATACCTCTTACAAAAAAGGGAATCCCGACCTCTGGATAAGGGATCTGCAAGCAGGCACAAACCAGATTTTATCCTCTCAAGCAGGGTTAAATTCTGCACCAGCCTGGTCTCCAGATGGTAAAAATATAGGGTTGACTTTAAGCAAAGATGGTAATCCGGAGATCTATCTAATCGATCAATCCGGGAAAATCATCCGAAGATTAACCAATAGCTCTGCCATAGAATCCTCACCCTCTTTTTCTCCAAACGGTAAAGAGATAGTCTTCACTTCAGATCGAACCGGCTCTCCTCAGATATATATTATGGATATTCAGGGAAGCAACATCCGCAGGTTGACTTATGATTTAGATTACTGCGATTCACCAGCCTGGTCACCAAAAGGGGATAAGATCGCTTTTGTGGTCAGGACCTCTTCGGGATTTGATATATATACTATTGACGTTACTGGAGAGAACCTAAGAAGATTGACTTATGGTGGTAACAATGAAAATCCTTCCTGGTCGCCAGATGGGTATCATTTGGTTTTCAGCTCCAATCGAACTGGTAAATATGAAATCTATACTATGAGTTGGGATGGGTCCAATCAGAAAATCATTACTTCTGGTGGGGGGAACTATAATCCCTCCTGGTCTTTTAGATATTAAAGATGACAAATGGACAACAGTGTGGAACCCTCAGACTCGTTTGAGGGTGATATAGCACCTAATAATTTAGATGATATAAATATGATTACAGTTATAATTCCAGTTCTTAATGAAGAAAAAACAATTAGCAAAGTTGTGCGCTTTGTAAAAATGTCGCCATCTGTGGATGAAATTATCGTGGTAGATGATAAATCTATTGATAATACAGTTCAAGAAGCTATCAAGACGGGGGCGAGAGTAGTTACCAGCACAAAGATTGGAAAAGGGGCTTCTATGCGCGATGGACTCCTTCTTGCTAAGAATGATATTATTGTATATTTAGACGGAGATATCGATGAATATCCTCCAGATACCATAGAAAAACTTACGACCCCTATAATCAGGGATGAAGCAGACTTCGTTAAAGCTACTTTCCAAAGAAAAGCAGGAAGGGTTACTGAATTGGTAGCTAAACCACTTTTACATATTTTGTTTCCTGAGCTTTCTGTTCTCACTCAGCCATTGAGCGGAATAATTGCAGCTAAAAGAAAACTCTTGGAAAATATGACCTTTGAGGATGATTATGGGGTGGATATCGGGATATTTATTGATATGTACTTACAAAAAGCAAGAATTGTGGAAATTAATATCGGGAAGATTGAGCATAAGATGAAGCAATGGCAGCAATTAAGTGGTATGTCTCGAGAGGTATCAAGAGCTATCCTTAAAAGGGCTCTTAAATATTCAAAAACCAATCTAGATGAACTGGGAACAATTAACATTATTCGAGACCAGATGGAATTTGCGATTAAAGAAACATCTATAGGTTTAAGAAAAATTGTGATTTTTGATCTCGACAATACAATATTTGAAGGTAGGTTCATTGAAAAAGCAGCAGGAGCCTTAGGATTTCAAAAGGAGTTTTATGACATCCTCAAAAAAAATAATGACCCCTTTTTAATCACAAAATTGATTGCCCGGTTGTTTAGTGGCGTTAACATAGCTAAGATAATCGAGATAGCTGACAGTGTTCCGATTGTATCTGATACACCGGAAGTTATAACTGAGTTAAAGAGAAGAGGGTATATCTCCGGGATTATCAGCGATAGTTATGATTGTGTGGCAAACCACATCAAAAACAAATTAGGTTTAGACTTTTCACTGGCCAACGAATTAGAGTTCTCGCTTTCGGTTGCTACTGGTGAGGTTAAGATTCCCTCATTTTTCATAAGGTCAGATAAAAGCGCATGCACTCATAATTACTGCAAAACCAATGCGGTTTCGCATATCGCAGAAAGATATAGTATAGAATTGTCAAATATCGTCGCTATCGGAGATAGTGAAAATGATATATGTATGATAGAGAATGTTGGAATAGGGGTTTCTTTTTGTTCAAATAATAGAGTATTGAATTATACAGCAGACAAAGTTATCGGAGAGAGGAGTTTTAAGCCGCTACTTGAATTTACTTGAGAGGTATTTCCTTCTGGGTCAAGAGTTCAATCCTGCCAGGCTTTTATTATTCTCGTAGGTCAAGCATCTCCTCCCTTCGACAAGCTCAGGATGGTGGGTGGTACCCTCAAACTCGTTTGAGGGTGATTTAAAGCGGGAAAATTAGGATGA
>JAZDLB010000203.1:0-2782 GCA_043802565.1 Candidatus Zixiibacteriota bacterium
TTGCTTGATTCAAGTCCATTCATCTCCACAAAATCTAAGGATAGAATTCATATGGAAAGTGATGTAATGCTGGCTGAGGATTATTCAGGAACTCCTTATAATTACTTTCAATGGTACTGGCAAAGGGGTTATTCTTTTACCCTGTACCAATCATTATCCAATATTTTTCCGGGAGATACTGCTATTATTAAGGTTAAGTCTCGGTCAAACTACGCTGATTCCATTACTCTTAATACGGTCACAACAACTATACTTTTAAAATTTGATTCTATAACTTCTGGTCGTTTTACAAACTTAGATAGTGGTCTAAACACTATACGAATCTATTTCCCTTCTTGGATTATTCCACCTCCTTATTTAGATTACTATGAGATCGAATACTGGAAAAAACTTATCTGTTCTGATAATCAGCTCTGGTTTGAAAATCAGGATAGATCTGAGGTAATAGAATATAGAATCACCAGTTTCAATGGAACCGCTCCCTATCTTTTTGAGATAGAGGATAGATTTGAAGTTAAGAAATCTGAAAATTATGTCCGTAGTGCTGATACGATAAAGTTCCAGGATCAGGTAACATCAGGAGAGAAAAAACAGTTTTATTTACTCGATCAGACTAAATTCAAGACTCCCATTTCCCTGAGTTTGGACCAGATGGCTAATTTGCGAGACATTTCCAGTCAAGCAGACCTTTTGGTGATTACTCATTCTGATTTTTATGACCAGCTGCAAGAGTATAAAAGTCTTAGAGAAAACCCAAATCTTAAAGTCAAGTTAGTTAAAGTTCAAGACATATATGATGAATTCTCCTGGGGGCTTTTCGATCCTTTAGCTATACGGGATTTTCTTAAATTTGCCTACGAAAACTGGGATGGGCAGGCACCAGCTTATGCTCTTTTAGTAGGGGATGGAACCTATGATTACAGAGACCTTTTAGGCACCCATTCACCTAATTGGATCCCTCCTTTTGCGGTTGATCCATCGGTCTCGGATGATAACTTCGCTTATTTTGGCAACTATGGCTATCTGGATGAGGATTCTAACGGGGTGGTGGATATGTTCATAGGGAGATGGCCGGTTAAAACTACGCAGGACGTTCAAATAATAATAAATAAAATCAGAGATTATGAAAATTCTCCAGAATTGAATACCTGGAAAAATTTGATAACCTTAGTGGCGGATGACGAATTTCATCCTCGAGGAGTCAATAATAACGAATGGGAACATACGGTTTATACTGAGGTCCTAGCCAATAGTTATATTCCTCGAAGTTTTAATCTGAACAAGATCTATCTGATGGAATACCCTTTTGATGCTAATAAGTTTAAGCCAGAGGCGGAGGAGGCTATAATAAATTCCTTTAATAATGGAACGGTTATAATTAACTATATGGGACACGGGAATCCTAACGTCTGGGCAGATGAGTATGTTTTTAAAAGGGAACAGGATATCCCCCGGTTGAAGAATAAAAGAAGATTACCCTTAGTTTATGTAGCATCCTGTAGTATAGGAAATTTCTATAATCCTTATGCTGAAGGGATGGGCGAGGAGTTTTTAAGAGCAGAGGAGAAAGGCGCAATCTCTGTAATCTCTGCTACCTGGCTGGTCTATGCCACGGAAAATGCCATGTTAAATTACAAAGTCTATGACCTGCTTTTAAAATCTGACTCGCTATACTCCATATCCGAAGCGTTATATATCGCCAAGCTTTTAAGGGGCTACAACAGTAATGATCGCCAGTATATTATCATAGGGGACCCATTGACTTTTTTAGCTTCTCCTGAACTACAGGTCAGGTTGAAAGATTTGAATCCGGATACACTTTCAGCTTTGGGCAGAGTAAACTTTAAAGGTGAAGTAACAGACAGGAAAGGAAATCTTAAGCAAGATTTTAATGGAACTGCTAATCTTTTAGCTTTCGATTCAGAAAGACTCAGAACCCATATAATGCCTAATAACGATAGCGTGAAATATTCTCTGCCAGGAAATGTGATATTCAGAGGGAGTGCTCAGGTGCAAGACGGGGAATTTACAGGTAATTTTATCGTTCAGAAGGATATCGGGTACGGAGGTAAAAATGCAAAGATAAGTGCTTATGTGGTTAATTCTGACTCCAGCATAGATGGTGCAGGGGCTTTAGATTCCCTTATAGTAGCAGGGACTGATACTACGGTAAAAGATAGTCTGGGTCCACAGATATGGATTTTATTTGAAGAGAATATGAAATTCACAGATGGAGATACAGTTCAAACGGATCCCACCTCAATAGTTTATATTACAGATCCTCAGGGGATTAATCTCACCGGTGAATTAGGACACGGGATAACATTGACTATAGATGATGATTGGGAAAATATGCAGGATTTGACTTCAAATTTCCAATATGATTTAAACAATTACACACAGGGAAGTCTCAGACAAAAATTGAACTTAAAAGATGGGGAACATACGCTGAAAATAAAAGCCTGGGATAATGCCAATAACTCAACTCTTCAAAGTTTTCTGGTGAAGGTCTTGTCTGTAGATAAAGAATTATCAATTACCCAGGCGATGAACTATCCAAATCCTTTTTCTAGATTCACTCAGTTCACCTATGAGCTCTCGGTCCCGGCAGAAAAGGTGGAGGTAAAGATATTCACTATATCTGGCAGGTTAATCAGGATTTTATCTGGAACTGGCTCGCCCGGGTTTAACTCCGGGGTAATCTGGGATGGAAGGGATGAAGATGGAGATAAGGTAGCTAATGGAGTTTATATTTATAAAATCATAGCAGAAACAAAATATA
>JAZDLB010000204.1:0-7073 GCA_043802565.1 Candidatus Zixiibacteriota bacterium
CCCCACCGAAGGGGCAATCTCACCTTTTGAATCCTTATAGATTTTGTTAGAATGCAGGGCAACTAAACGGGCATCATTTTCAAACAAGGCTCTGGTAGCAGTTTTAAGCTTCTGATAATTTAGTTTTTCATCTAACCCCACAACCACCGCCTGAACCAGACTATCGTCTCTTAATTCAATCCCCTTTTCTTTAATATATCCTTTTAAAACCTCATTCCCTAACACATAACAGGATTCAATATTTTTCTTTTTGAGCCAATATACTGTAACCTTCATACAGGTATCTAAATTCTCGTCTTTTAATTCAAAACCTTTGCTTTTCAGCAAAGCTAAAAGCTCTTCTGGAGAATGGGTAGTATTATTAGATACTAGGCTAAATTTTTTACCTGAGGTTTTAAGTTTTTTCATCCATTCAATTGCCCCTTCTATAGGAGCATAAGATTTATCCTTTACTATTGTCCCTTCGATATCGATTAAGTAACAGTTGATCATAGTAATTGGTGGAACAGGCATCTTGCCTGTTCGTAGTGCGACCCTTTTCCTAATAGCGGATCCGTAGGACAGGGTCGCCTGGCTAATGGAAATGGAAGGCTGAAGCCTTCCGCTACATTTGAATGTAGCGGAGGTCTTTAGACCTCCATCGAGTTTTCCCAGGCAAGGCTAAAAGCCTTGCACTCCATCTCAATATAAAATCAATTTAACACTCCCCAAAAACCTTTGTCAACAACAATTATGGAGTGCATTAACCGTGTTAATGCTATTAAAATTGCATCCCGCCATCGGCGGGATGCACTCCATATCAAATAAAAAGGGAGGTCAAATGACCTCCCTGAAAAAATCAGCCGGAATATAATTATTTTTCACCTTCAATCGGTGGTGGCGTCTCCAGCTTAGGCTCTTCTTTTTTCTCCTCCTCTTTTTTCTTTTCCTCCGCCAACCTGGCTTCTTCTTCCTCTTCCTCCTCGGTCTTCTTCTCTAAGAGGTTTTCATCATCTTTTTTCTTACGGAGGATGATATAGGTCAAAGTCTGTCCTACAGAAAGGGTGGCTAAAGCATAAGAGATGACCACAAAGACGATCAGGATAAAACTAATTCCAATCAGAAAAGCCGCTATCCCTTTTGACCAGTTCAAACCCATCCCCCAGGCTGGTTCAGGCACAAGATAGGCAAAAGAAATACCCGGGAAAATATTAGAGAAGAAATAGAGGATCGATGAAGGTATAGTCAAATATCCTAAAGCTCCTTCAATTATCTCGGAGAGCTTATCTTTCATTAAAATCCCGACTGACCAGTTGACAAACTGCACGCCTCTGTAACAGAAGTAGCCAAACACAAAGGCACCCAATTTTGCCAGAATCCCTGAAAGCCCGGTATAAATAAAATATCTCCAGGGTTGACCCCAGATGGAGGAAAAAAGTTGAACGATTGTCTCAAAGACATCCTCTTTAGTTGTGGCTGCAACAGCCGGGGTCAGAAGTAAAGAGATAATGAAGATAAAAAGAGAATAAACCGTGAAGAGTGCCACTACGAAGATCGGAACCGCATAGAAAAGACCTAAACCTAACTCTCCTACATAGGGTATCTTTCCCCAAAGCCCGATTATTATTCCACTGATTAATAAGAATATAACCAGGATTAATATAGAAACAGGCGAGGCCAGAATAGTTTTCCAGTTCTTCTTCAGAAATTTGTAGGAATCCTTGCTGGAATAAAACTCATCCCCTTTAAGCTGTTCATAGGTAACCTTCCCTACTGCTGCATTGGAGAGAAGGAAGATGGAGATGAAGAAAAGACAACCGATTATGAAGATTAACCAGGGGATAAATCCTGCAAAGGAAAAATCATAAAGAGGAAATAGCCCGTAACTCCCCCAGACCTCAGAAAAACTCCTCCCGCTTAAGAGATGGGAGATGTACGTCAGGATCAAATAACCCAGGTACCCGATCGAAAGTCCTGAGGTCTGCAAAATAAGTTTCTTTCCGGATAAAGCCAAGCGAGGAGCTCGAAAGATATCCCGGATATCAAAATAGAACTTCTGCACCTTACCTCCTTTTTAAAAGTTAAAAGACCAAAACTTTCTTTCCCTCCAAGATGAAACCTTTAAAATATTAAATCATTAATAATTTTTCAGTATGGATTTGTCAAGAGAAAAGATAAAACTTCAATTGACATCAGTAAAATTTAACGTATATTAATTAACCATTAAAAGCTTAGTATGTCTATAAATTTAAGGAGGTTAAATTGTTCGAGAAGTTGAAAGAAAAAATAGAGAAGAAAAAAGCAGTTGTAGGTGTTATCGGCTTAGGTTATGTGGGATTGCCCTTAGCGGTGGAGTTTGGAGACCAGGGTTTTATGGTTTTAGGATTTGATATAAACAAAAAGAAAGTTGACCTGATAAACTCCGGCCGATCAGACATAGATGATATCAAAGATGAGCAGGTAAAAAAATTAGTCCAGAAAGGGCTTCTCAAAGCTACGACTAATTTTGCTCTTTTGAGAAAAGCTGATTGTATCTCCATTTGCGTCCCTACCCCTTTAAGTAAAACCAAAGACCCGGATGTCTCCTACATCCTTTCTGCGGTCAATCAGGTGAGAAAATATCTCCATCCCGGACAATTAGTGGTCCTGGAGAGCACCACTTATCCTGGCACAACTGAAGAGCTTATTCTACCAATCTTAGAGGAAACTGGCTTGAAAGTGGGCAAGGATTTCTTCTTATCCTTCTCACCGGAAAGGGTCGATCCAGCCAACAAGAACTTCACAGTTAAAAACACACCCAGAGTGGTTGGAGGGATCACTCCTTTATGCACCCGGATCAGCAAGCTTTTCTATGAACAGATCATAGGTAAAGTCGTTCCGGTCTCGTCCACTCAAAGCGCAGAGATGGTTAAGCTTTTGGAGAACACCTTCAGAAGTGTGAATATCGGGCTGGTGAATGAAGTAGCCCTGATGTGCGACCGGCTGAAAATCGATGTCTGGGAGATAATCCATGCTGCTGATACCAAACCTTTCGGTTTTATGCCTTTTTATCCGGGACCGGGTTTAGGTGGCCATTGTATACCCATAGACCCTCATTACCTTTCCTGGAAACTGAAATCTCTGAATTACTATGCCCGTTTCATCGAATTAGCCGGGGAAATTAATTCCCATATGCCGGAATATGTGGTGGAAAGGGTAACCCGGATATTAAATCAGGTCAAGAAAACCCTTAAGGATTCGAATATCTTAGTCTTAGGAGTGGCTTATAAAAAGAATATAAGGGATGTTCGGGAATCACCAGCCTTAGATGTAATCAAACTTTTACAAAATGCCGGGGCTAAGGTTAAATATAATGACCCTTATGTCCCATCAATTCTGATGAACTCCTATATAATGAAATCAGCTAAACTGACTTCAGCGCTTCTGAAAAAAACAGATTGTGTGGTCATTGTTACGGACCATTCAGCTTTTAACTATGATTGGATAGTGAGAAATTCCAAATTAATCTTCGATACCCGCAATGCTACTAAGCTGGTAAAGGATAACCGGGGGAGGATTATAAAATTATAAGTTTTCTAATCCCTTTTTAACCTTCTTTACTTTTTAGTGGATTAGGAATACCTTAAATTCAACCTTAGGAGGAGATCTGAAGGTTACTAAAATTTTTATATTTTTTATACTTTTTATGAAGCTTTTCTATGAATCGAGTTTCCCAACCACTTTAGAGAATATTCCATTAGATAGCTGGGTCTATTCAAGTATAGAAGAGTTATATACCCAGGGATTTTTCCCTGAACTACATAGAAATGTAAGACCTTACACCCGTGGAAATATCGCCTCATACTTGAAAGAAATAAACTCCAGGAAGGAAAAAGGTGATTTAAACTTAACTCAGACACAATCCTGGATTATAGAAAAGCTTAATCAGGAATTTGAATACGAATTAAAAAGCCTGTCCGAAAATGAAAAAGAGGAACCAAAGAGACTTAAAGCAGGTTTCAACCAGTTTTTATATCTGGTTAAAAATCGGTTTGAATCGAATGGAGATGACTCCTCTTATGCCCGGGGGAAATTAGCTATTGAAGGGGCTTTTCAATGGAAGAACTTCTTATTCAAGGATCGGGTTATAATCGACACTAAGGCTGAAAAGGAGAAAAACCTGTTTGGGCAGAAATGGAAAAGTGATTTAACCGGTATCTTTGACCAGGGATATATTAAGGGAAATTTCAAATATTTTGAACTCCAATGGGGAAGAGATTACCTGCGCTGGGGGCCGGGCTCAAGAGATTTCCTTTTGCTCTCCGGCTTTTCACCACCTTTTGATATGTTAAAACTTTCAGGTGAGATCGGGATTTTCAGATTCGATTTTTTTGCCACTGGCTTGGATGAGTTTTTTTTACCTGATTCTAATCCTATAGATCCGTCTCCGGATTTTTCTGCCAAAAGGTATCTTTCCGGGCACCGGATAAATTTAAAGCTGAAATCCGGAGTAGAAATAGGCCTTTCTGAAGTGGTGGTCTATGGTGGAGAGAAAAGAAAACTGGAGCCATATTATCTTAATCCCCTTTTCATCTTCTATGCTGAACAGTTCAATCATAATATAGATGACAACCTGCTCTGGAGCCTTGATTTTTCCTTAACCCACTTTAAAAACAAAGAATTTTACGCTGAGCTTTTGATTGATGATTTCCAGTACGATTTCAAATCTGAACCTCAGCAAATAGGGTTTCTTTTAGGTGCAAAAACAGCAGACCTTTTTGGTTTCTCTAAAAGTTACCTGACCTTAGAATATGCCAAGGTTAATACCTGGGTCTATGGACAGAATAAGCCCTGGAATATCTATACATACCGGGATGTAGGGATAGGGAGCTCTTCAGGTCCGGATGCAGATTATATCTATGCAAATCTACTTTACCATTTTAACAAAAACTTACAGTTCTCTTTTTCATTCAAATCTAAAAGAAAAGGAGAAGGGAAAATCGGAGTTCAGCCCTCCCCAGTCCCAAAAAATGTGAAGTTTCCTTCAGGAACAGTTGAAAGTACCAGTGGTTTTATTCTCAAAGGAGCATTTCAACCGGAGGCACATCTTTTTCTGGAAGGGATAATCGGATATACCCATATAAAAAACTACCTGAATATTTCTGAAGAAAAGGAAAATAACCTTTACTTCAAACTAAATTTCAATTATAATCTATGGAAGGAGCTCTGGTTCTAAATTGTCAAGTCTTACCCTTAAAGCCCCGGCTAAGATAAATCTTTTCCTTAATATATTGAAGAAAAGAGAGGATGGTTATCATGACATCTTTACCTTAATGCAGAAGGTTGCTTTATACGACACTCTCACTTTTTTCAAAATAAATGAGGGGATAATATTAAAAACTTATAATACTAGACTCCCCTTAGATCGACGAAATTTAGCCTATCAAGCAGCTGAGCTGATTTTAAAAGAGGGAAAAGTCGCCCAGGGGGTAAAGATAATCCTCAAAAAAAAGATCCCCATCTCCTCAGGTTTAGGAGGTGGCAGTTCAGATTCAGCCACCACCCTCCTGGGCTTAAATCGATTATATAATCTGAACTACTCACTTAAGAGACTTCATCCACTGGCAGAAAAGTTAGGCTCAGACGTCCCCTTCTTTTTATATGATCAAACTGCTATAGCTGAAGGAAGAGGAGAGAGAATCACGCCGGTTAAAATCTTTAAGGATTACTGGATAATTTTAGTCACCTTCCCCTTTCAGGTCTTGACTTCCTGGGCTTACCAGGAGGTCAAAATGAACTTGACAACTAAAAAAGATTTTATTAATATTCAAAATCTTCAGAAAAAGGAAGGTTTTTTGGAGGCTTTGAATTTCTGGAGAAACGATTTTGAGGGAAAGATCGTTGAAAGATACCCTCAGGTTAGATATGCCCTTAAGCTTTTATCAAAACTTGGAGCAAAAAAATCCTCCATGACGGGAAGCGGACCCACCGTCTATGGAATCTTTGAGCAAGAACCAGACAAAGAGGAGGTGAACAGGCTTTTCAAAAGTGGAGATTGGCAGGTCTTTATAGCCCGGCCAATCCCTTAGAGTAAATGGTCCGAAAAGACTAACCAATTTTCCGGGGCTTGGTATCTGCCTTAGGTCCATAAAAGCTTTACGATCCTACGGAGGCTTTGCTCCCTGTAGGGCGGATACGGCTCGTAGAGAGGAGAGAAGGTGGAAATCACAGAGGTAAGGATCACCTTAAGGGATGAGGAGAAACTTAAAGCGTTTGCCAATATCACCTTTGATAACGCCTTTGTGATCAGAGGTTTGAAAGTTATCAATGGCAACAAGGGCAACTTTATCTCCATGCCCAGCCGGAAAAGATCAGATGGCACCCACCAGGATATCGCTCATCCGGTGAACAATGAGATGAGGAGATTGATCGAAGAAAAAGTGTTACAGGCTTATGAAAGTGAATTGAAGACTCAAGGAGCCTGATTTTTCAGCTCTGTCCTGCGGATTTTTTTAGCATTGGGGCGTAGTCAAGTGGAAAGACACGAGACTTTGGATCTCGCATTCCCAGGTTCGAATCCTGGCGCCCCAGAAAATGCTGGTAGATGGTTAATAGTGGATAGTTGATATCAAATTCCGTCAGGAGATACTCCTGATGAAACTATATTTCTTAAAATGAAGAAAAGAATAATATTATTTTTTTTGTTTTCACTGTTTTTGCTTACCTTCTCCTGTATTAAGAGAAGGGAGATAAAGGTTGAGTCTGACAAGAGTATCGTAGATAAAATAATCCGGGAATATATCTCGGCTTTAGATTCGGCCGATACGGACAAGCTTTTAAGCCTGTATGCCAAAAGCCCGGATATAATTGTAATTGGAACCGGGGATGAATTTTATACTGGTTATGACCAGGTTGAAAAATTTTATAAGGAGTTCAAGCTGACCCTTTCTCAATGGACCAAGAGACGTTTCACCCTCTTTGAGCTCGAGACGAAGCTCATCGATGGTATAGCTTGGTTTTCCTCCAGACTGGACTTAAGTTTTGAACAGAAACTAAAGATAAAAGGTAAAACAAAATTAAAACTAATAGAGAAAAAGATCCGCTTAACCGGAGTT
>JAZDLB010000205.1:0-11018 GCA_043802565.1 Candidatus Zixiibacteriota bacterium
AAACTATCTTTATAGCTCTGGTAGAACTCCTTAACCTCTCTCGAGGAGATATTAGCTTTGGATAACTTAGAGGAGATGAGTTTATCTCTTAAAATCTGCTCTTTAATCTGTTCCCGGTAATTTCTTTTAAGCTCCGCCTCAGTTAGCCCTTCGGTTTTTAACTCTTTCTGAAAAGCCTCCTCCGACGAAAACTGACTTTTTATTTTAGATAATTGATCCTCTAAGGTCTGCTCTATCTCCTTTTCATTTATCTTCAACAGGGTATCTTTTTCGGCCTTAGCCAGCAGGAGACGATCATTTATCATCTGGTCTAAAAGGGTTTTTCTTAATTTATTTAATTCCTCGGGATTTTCTACCTTCTTACCGGTCTGGGTTAAATAGAATTCGAGCTGGGTCTTAAGCTCCGATTCCAGGATAATATCTTTGCCCACTATAGCCGCGATTTGATCTAAGCTTTCCTGAGCAAAAATAATAGAAGGTAAAAAAAGAAAATAAAAAATAACAAGAAGAGAAATTATCCTGGTTTTCATCTGCTTAAAAGGTTTTTTATTTTGCGGTTAGCGCATCTTTTGCCCAGTCGTATTTCTCGATCTTAGCTTTACTCTTCAACTCCTCCAAGAGTTTGGTAACCGCCTCGCTCTTTTTTTGTTCACTCATCTGAGCTATGAGTCTATCTTTGATCTCCGCAAACTCTCTTAAGCTCCCTTTAGATTTTCTGTCTGTAACCTTTAAGATATGGTAACCCATTTCGGTTTTAAAAGGGGCGGAGACTTTCCCGATCTGGAGTTCAGAGGCCACGTTAGCTATAACCGGAGGCGTACTGGAGAGGTTAAAATATCCGATATCTCCTCCTGAATTTCTGGTCTGTGAATCAAGGGACAATTCCTGAGCCAGGAGTTTGAAATCCTCCCCCTTTTTTATCCGGGCATAAGCGTTTTCCGCCTGAGCTTGAGTGGAAAAAAGGATGTGGCTTGCTCTGATCTCATCCTGATCCCTTTTGAAAAAGTCCCTGTTCTGCTCATAAAATTTTTTAGCTTCCTCTTCTGAGACCTGGATCTGCTTGATGGACTGATCTTTTAACAAACTGAGAACCAACCCATCCTTGACTGCCTGTTCGATCCTTATCTTCACCTCCGGGCTCTTATCCAATCCCCTCTTCTTTGCCTCCTGATACAAAAGCTCATTTTCAATCCAGCGATTCAGATAGTCTAATTTTGCCTTCTGGGGGATACTATCCTCAAAGGCCAAGGAAATCTCAGCGTTTATAGCTTCTTCGGTTAATTTCTGACCATTAACCTCAACCAGCGCCTTCCCTTTATGTTCTAATTTTGAGCTCTTACAGCTAAAAGAAATTATCAGACTAAAGAATAATAGAAAGAATTTAACCTTTTTCACATTTTCTCCTGGGGTGGAAGTTCCTTTTGAACTATCCTGAAAGCCTCCTGGAGGGCCGGTTCGTTGATTTTGATCTCGGTTTTCGCACGAGCCTCTTCCACCCACTTTCGAGAAACGCTATTTTTCTTCTCGTAGGTAACTGCGTTTCGCACCGTAGGTTCTACCTCGGCCAAGGTTTTCTGTTTCTGCTCCGTTTTCTCTACAAGCTTTATGACCGAATATCCTTCGCCCACCGGACTCTGTAAAAGATGAATCGGACCTCCGCTCTCATTTTTCTTGAGCTTGAAGGCTGCATCGAAAAGCTCTGGATAATTACTTTGCATTATTCTACCCAGGTCTCCTCCGCTTTGTTTTGCAGAAGTCCGGATCGTTTTCTCCTCAGCCAGCTTCTTGAAATCAGCACCGGCGCGAAGCTGTTTGAGAACTTGCTTGGCTTCCTCCTCGGTTTTGACCATAATCTCTAAGACATGTGCCTGCGCTGGAGTAATATATTTCTCCTTATTTATTTGATAGAAATTCTCCAGATCAGCTGAATCTACAGCTAAATCTTTCCAGATAATCTCACTCCGGTATTTATCCGCAATCATCGCCTCTTTGGTACGAGTAAGTTTATCCTTATATTCCTTGCTCTGGTCGATTTTTTTCTTAAGGGCTAACTTTTTTAATATCTCTGGAGCTAAAAGATAATTGAAAACCAAACCTTTGATATTTTCCTCATCATTTAAAGCTGGCCTCTGGAAAGAGGGCCAGCGGTTATAGAAGGGAAGGAACTCTGATACTTTTAACTCCCCACCCTTATACTTAATAACCGGCAAGGACTTCTCCTCTTCGGTAAGCTGAGCAGGGTCTAAGTTCAAACCCTGCATTGGTGATTTAAGAGTATCTGCAGCAGCTAAAGCTTTGGACTTCTCCTCTAACATCTTAATAGTAGTGCTAACAAGTTTAATATCTGATTGCTCCATTAAATTTACCATATAGTTTATCCCGATCTCCTGCTGATTCATCATCTGCAAACTCATCTTCAGATTTTCCTTTTCCTCCTCAAAGCTTTTCTGGGTTTCCTTCTTTCTTTCATCCAATTTGATTATATGCCAGCCCGCCAGGGTCTTGACCGGGCTGGAGATCTCCTGGGGCTTTAACTTGAAGGCTACTTCCTTAAATGAAGCCGCACCTGCCATCACGCGCCAGCTGATGAAACCCAGGTCCCCTCCCCTATCTTTAGTTCGGGTATCGATTGATTTCTCCTTGGCCAGGGTATCGAAATCTGCTCCTTTCTTAAGAGCGCGGTAGATCTGATCTGCTTCTTTTTTGGTCTTTACTAATATATGTCTTACCTTGATACTCTCACCTAATTTTTTATAGAAATCAGCCACGTCCTTATCGGTAACTTTGACTTTGCTTAAAACCTCTCTGCGGAAAAGCTCATTCATCAAAAGTTTCTCCTTTTCCGGTTCGATCCGGCTTTCAATTTGAGGATCTTTATCAAAACCTTTTTCATAAGCTGCTTGAACCAGAAGCCGGCTATCGATTTTCTGGTCTAAAAATTCTTTAAACTGGTCATATAGAGGAAGGTCGGACATTATTTGTATCTGGGCATTTTTCTTCATTTCTATATAATCTCCGGCCAGCTCTCCCATAGTTATTTTATCCTTTCCTATCTGTGCGACTATCTTACTTTGTTTTGAAGCGCAGCCGGTTATCCAGACCAGGCTAAGTGCCAGCACTGCCAAGATTACAACTGTTCTTTTCACCTCTACCTCCTTAATCAGGGTTTAGTTCAAATACTTAATTTTAAATATAAATCATTCTATAATTTTAGCAAGAGTTTTTTCAACTCTTCCAGTCGATTTTTTACACCCTTTAAGTCTATTTCTATTTTGAAATTTCCAACAACGGAAAACTCCAGAGGGAAATCGATTGTCTCCCGGTATTTTTTTATCTCTTCTTTTCCAGTTTTTTTACTCAGACTGAACTCAAGTTTCACCCTTACCCCCTTAAGTGTAAGCTTAGACACTTCTTTTTCCTGACAGCTGAGCTTAAGCTCAGCTACTTTTAAAAGCTCCCCTGCTTCCCGGGGAAGGGGTCCGAATCTATCCTTTAACTCTACCCTTAAGTCCTCTATTTGCTCTTCTCTTTTTACCTCTGAAAGCTTTTTATAGATTTCCATCCTCTGTTGTCCATCCTCTATATAATCTGATGGAAGGTAAAGGTCTGAATCTATCTCCAATTTCACCTCTGGTGATTTTTTTATCTCTTCCCCTTTTAGTTCTCTTACTGCTTCCTCTAAAAGCTGGCAATAGAGGTCAAAGCCGATCTCCTCTATAAAACCATGTTGTTGGGGTCCCAGGATATTACCTGCACCCCTGATCTCTAAATCCCTTAAGGCTAAATAGAAGCCTGAGCCTAATTCGGTATATTGTTGAATTGCTCTTATCCTTTTTTTGGCTTGAGGGTTTAAATTCTCAAAAGGCGGGACTAAAAGATAGGCATAAGCTTTATGATTAGACCTTCCTACCCTACCTCTGAGCTGATAAAGCTGTGCCAGACCGAACCTATCTGCCCGGTTGATTATAATAGTATTGACATTGGGTATATCCAGACCGGATTCAATTATATTGCTACATAGAAGGCAATCATATTTGCCATCCAAAAATGCCAGCATGATCTTCTCCAGGACCTTTTCTTCCATTTGTCCATGAGCTATCCCTAACCTCAACTCTGGAAGTAGTTTTTTCAAGGAATTATACATAGAACCGATAGATTCTACCCGGTTATGCACAAAATAGACCTGTCCGCCCCGGTTCACTTCTCTTAAGGTTGCCTCAGCTATTAATTCCTTATCGAAATCAGAGATTATAGTCTGGATAGGTAGACGATCCTTAGGAGGGGTATTGATTATGGACATATCTTTAGCCCCTAACAAGGAAAGCTGGAGCGTCCTGGGGATGGGTGTGGCAGTTAAGGTAAGGCAATCCACTGTGCTTTTGACTTTTTTCAGCTTCTCTTTGTGAGCCACCCCGAACCTTTGTTCTTCATCGATTATCAAAAGCCCTAAGTCTTTAAACTTAATATCTTTTTGGAGTAATCTGTGAGTCCCAATTACTATATCGATTTTACCCTGTTCTAAGGATTTTATTATCTCCTTTTGCTCTTTTGAGGATTTAAAACGGGAGAGGACTTCGATTTGAACTGGATAATCTTTTAACCTTTCGGAAAAGGTAGTATGGTGCTGTTGAGCCAAATTGTTGTGGGGACCAAAACTGCTACCTGCTTCCCGTCCATAACAGATTTAAAAGCAGTTCTTACAGCTACTTCGGTTTTACCATAACCCACATCTCCACACACCAGCCGATCCATAGGTACAGGTTTCTCCATATCTATTTTAATAGATTCAATTGCTTCAAACTGGTCCGGAGTCTCCTCATAGATGAAGGAGGATTCTAACTCTTTCTGCCAGGGAGTATCTGCAGAAAAAGCAAATCCAGGTTTTGCCTTCCGCTCAGCATAAAGCTGAATAAGTTCTTCTGCCATCTCCTTTAAAGCTCTCTTGGTTTTCTCCTTGGTTTTCTCCCATAGAGGTGAGCCTAATTTGGAAAGGGTTGGCTCTCCATCTTTTCCTATATATTTCTGGATTCGATTGAATTTCTCCACCGGCACATATAACTTATCCTCATCTTTGTATAAAAGAAGCAGACAGTCCCTTTTTTTCCCATCTATCAAAAGGTTTTGCAAGCCAGAATATTTCCCTATTCCAAAATCGACATGCACCACAAAATCACCTGAGGAAAGACTGGCATAATTAGATAGAGGTAACCCCTCTTTGAATTTTCTCTTCCTCCTTCTTCTGAAATAGCGACTGAAGATCTGGTGCTCTGGCAGAACTACTAATTCTAACTCCGGATAGATAAAGCCCGAGCTTAAATTACTCAACAAAAAGATAACTTTTTCTGCCTCTTTTTCTAAAAGCTCTTCCATCCTTTCCTTTTGACCTAAATTCTCACAGGAGATATAGACTTTTCTCCCCCTTTTTTCTTCCTCTTTCAGGGTTTTCTTGAGCAGGTTAAAATTGGAGATAGAGCTTTCCGGCTCACGCATACCCAGATTAAAATCTAAGTTTTCTTTTCTCAAGTAGAAACTTTTCAAAACCTGAAAACTTTCAATCTTCCTCTCAAAGGAGTCATTATCCCTGAAAAGTAAAGATGGTTGAGGGACTAACTCCTTTTTCAGGCTTGCTTCTTCATACCTTCTCCGGGCCTCTTCCCGGATATAATCTATCTCTTTTCGGATAAGCTCTGGCTCGTCCATAAAGATTAAACTCTCTTCAGGGAGATAATCAAAAAGCTCACCCTGGGGCAATCCTAAAAGAGGTGCCATCCATTCTAAACCCGGTATCTCCTGATAAAAATTTATTCTTCCTCTTAATCTCTGAGCCTCTTTTTCCTCTATCCTGCCAAGATATTTTTCTACCTCCTCATCTTTAAGGTGAAACTCCCTTTTAGGAAGAAGGATAACCTCATCTTTTTTGTTAATAGTTCTCTGGTTAAAAACGGAAAACTCCCTTATCGATTCGATCTTATCCCCGAAGAACTCTATCCTTAAAGGGTTCTCTGAAGTATAAGGGAAAAGGTCCAAAATCCCACCCCTCTGGCTATAAGTTCCTACCTCTTCTACCTGAGGAAATCTTTTAAACCCTAATTCCGATATTTTCAGGATCAGGTTTTCTAGCTCCAGCTCATCTCCGGTTTTCAGCTGGATGGTTTTGTTTTTCAACTCATCCCGAGGAATAGTCTTTTCAATAATTGCACGGATATGGGTTACAACTACGTTTTTTTTGTGGAACAGAAGGTTATGTAAACAGGAGAGCCTGGCACCCAAGACCTCAGAATGAGGAACTTGAAGCTCGTAGGGCAATATCTCCCAGCTGGGGAAAAACAAAACTTCCCCTTCGCCTAAAAAAGATTGCAGGTCCTCAAAAAACTTTATGGCCTCTTCCGGATGATAGGTTAGAATAAGAATTGGAAGTCGAAGTCTTTTCTCTAAGTAAGCTAAAAAAAACGATTTCCCGGAACCTACCAGCCCGGATAAAGCCAGGGTCTTTTTACCTTCTGCAATTTTTTCCGTCAGAATAGAGAAGCTATGCGATCTATGAGCCTGATCCAGTAATATAGATAAGGACATCTCTTAGCCTCTTTCTAAAACCTAATAATTAAAAACGATAAGTTTAAAGAAAAAATTGGAAAGAAAATACCCTTTTAATTTACCTTCTTAGCCAAGATTATCATCCGGGGGCTTTGGGTAGTGTAATCCTTTAATTCATAATCACCAAAAACCTGCTCGGTTATAAAACCTGCTTTTTTCAAATTAAAGATCATCTCGGTGAGAGTGTAAAGGCGGAAGGAGAAAAAATATTCCCTTTTGGGTTGATCTTCAAAAAGGAGGGTGCGGGTAATCTCTGTTCGACTGGTAAAAGGGTCAAATATCTGATCGTCTAACATAAAAAAACCCCTCTTTGGGCTCCACATCTTCCTCTGAAAGTTTTTTAAGAGAAATTCTCGATTGATAGTGTCTATGAGGAAAGTTCCTTTCTCTTTTAAGGCAGCCTTAATCCCCTTTAAAACCTGTAAATTTTCTTTTTCGTTCGGGAAATAACCAAAAGAGGTAAATAAATTAATGACTGCATCGAATTCCTTTTTAAAAGGAAGTGCTCTCATATCTCCCTGCACAAATCTTATCTTAAGCTTTAAAGTATCCGCTTCTTTTCTGGCTCTATCTAAAAAGCAAGAGGAAAGATCATAACCGGTAACTTTAAAACCTCTTCGAGCCAGTTCCAAAGAGTGCCTTCCATAACCACAGCATAAATCCAGAATCTTCTTTTTGGGTTTAAGTCCCAACATCTTTGTCACCCCATCTATTTCCTTAGAGGTTGAAGCCTCTAAGTGGGCATAGACCTCAGGATAATATTCGTCAAAAAGTTTCTCCCACCATTTCATCTCTTACCTCTCTTAAGCATTTACCCTTGTTTTCTTTTTTTTCTTAGGTCATTATAGGTTATATATCCGATAAGTTTATAAATCAACTTAGCGGCCAGAAAATCCGGCCCTATATTTCCAGGCTGGGGACATAGTTCAACTATATCGAAACCAACTATTTTTTTCTTTAAAGTCAAAGTCTTAAGAAAATCTAAGGTCTCATACCATAAGAAACCTCCTGGCTCCGGCGTTCCCACTGAAGGCATAATCGAGGGGTCAAGAAAATCCAAATCAAAGGTGAGATAAACCTCATCTGAAAGAGAGCTTAAGACCTTATCGCTCCAATCCTTCTCCCTTTTTTGGGCATAGAAGAGTGTAATCTTATTTCTTTTTATCCAGCGGTGCTCTTCCCGGCTCAAGTTCCTTATCCCCACGCTAATTGCTGGAACGATTTCCCTTACTCTCCTCATAGTACAAGCATGACTGAACCGGTTCCCCTGATAACTATCTCTCAGGTCTGCATGCGCATCCAGTTGCAGGACCGAAAGGTCTTTATATTTCTCCTTAAAGGCTTTTATCATCCCTAGGGAGATAGAATGCTCGCCACCAAGCATAATTATTATCTTATTATTTTTAAGAAAATCGCGCCCAACCTTATAGATTTTCTCAATCATTTTCTCAGGACCTTTAGAAGTGGGCTCTAACTCATCTGAAGTATAGATTCCGACTTTATAAGGTTCGGCATTTAACTCTTCATCGAAAAGCTCAACCTGTTTTGAGGCTGAAATAACTGCTTGAGGACCTTCTCTGGTTCCTCCCTTGTAGGTGGTGGTTTGTTCATAGGGAACTGGCAGGATGACAAATCTTGACCTCTTATAATCTGAGTAAATCTGAGGAATACCTAAAAAATTATCCGGTAGAAAAAACTTATTATCGAACAAGATCTTTACCTTTCCATCAAAAGTTCTTTTCCAAACTTAAATTCAGGTTTTTTTCTTTTTCGGATTAAATCTTTTGACCCTTGCGAAAGAGCAGTGGCTAAAAAAGGCAATGCAATGGTAGCATCTGAATAGACCGTTACCATCTTAGCCTGTGGATGGATTTTCCCCCAGGATTGTGCCTCGGTGAAAGTGCATCCGGAAAGCCCTCCCCAGTGAGGCGCATCCACCGATATCTGAATAGCATATTTGTGCCCGGATTTTTTACTTTTCCTCTGGAGGGAGGCTATGACCTCAGCCTGCTGGATGAAATTCTTGGGTGTCCCTCCTCCTATATAAATAACCCCGGTTGATTTAGCCCACAAAACTAAGTTGGAGATCTCCTCTGCATCTTTGATCACATCAAATTGAAACCTTTTACCTTTCGTTTTAGCCAGTTCCACCAGAGCAATCCCGTAAGATGAATCCCCAATGGCTGGGCAAAAGATGGGAACTCCGTAAGTATAGGCTGAACTTATCAACCCTTCTTTTTTCTTAACCCTGGATAACTTTTCCCCTAAGGAGTAGAAAAATTCCCGGGTGGAGTACCTTTTTTCAAAATCGAAAGAAAGGGCGAACCCCTTGATAAATTCATCTACTTCTCTGAATTCTGACTCTAAGGCATAGGTATCGTAAATCCGGTCGATCCCTGCCTGTCTTAACTTAAGGTCGCTTATGTGATGATTCCCTATCCAGTGATATTTTCCCAGGCTCTCATGCAGGTCATGAAAAAGATTGGCACCAGTGGAGACCAGACAGTCGATCAGCCGGTTTTTAATAAGATAGACGAGAACCTGCCTTAAACCTCCAGGAACCATCGCCCCGGCTAAACCAAAAAAGATGACCAGATTTTTTTTCAACATCTCTTTCCAGATAGAAAGGGCTATAGATAGGTTTCTCCCCTGAAAGGATATTCCGCTCATCTTTTCTAAAAGCTGAGCTATATCTTTAATATTTTCGATCTCAACCGGATGGGTAGGATTTCTCAAGAATTTATCCATATTGAAATACCTCCTCAAGCTGATTTTTTATAACTATTCCTGGGTTATAAAGATAGCGGCCGCAAGCACCGTTGTCCACAGTCCATTCTTATCCCCTTCTGCTGACTGGGTGACATTCATAGTGCGAACTATCTTGCCAGAGATCTTCCAGATCTCTTTTCTCATATCATAGTTTTTGTCAACATCAAAATCTAACCCCAGGGTTGTAGACAGCATAGAGGCGGCTAAATCCTCTGCATAATCTCCAGCCTTTTTCTCGGTCTGCCCGAAGGCGGAGTGCTCGGAGAGAAATCCATAATATTGTTTTTCCTTGGGGATGGCTAAACCTACCGAGGCAGAGATCAAACGATTGGGTTCATTGGTTGAATTACGGCTCATCACGCAGAAGATTATCTGACCATCCTGCAGCTTCTTCATCCCTTGAGCCCTGGTGATTAACCTGCACCCTGGCGGAAAAATCGAGGAGACGCTTACGATGTTAAAACGAGCTATCCCGGCATTTCTTAAAGCCAGCTCAAAGCTGGATAATTTTTCAGTGTGCCTTCCCACCCCCTTGGTCAAAAAAACTTCGCTGGGAACTATGATCATCTTCCACCTCCTTTATGCTAAAAAGTGGTTTTTAAATATTAGGCATTCGTTTTTAAAATGCAATAATAAAATTTCTTTTTACAAAAAAATCAGTCCCGCTTTTGGCGGAACTGATTTTTAAAGAAGTAAACCTTTTGTATTTAGCAGGGCTTTTTGGTTTTACAACCGCCCTTTTTCTTTTTTGCTTTGGGCATCTTCTTACCTTATTAGATTAGGGTTAATAAACTTTTATTTCTTTTTCATCCCCTCTTCAATTACAGTCACCTTGGTAATCACATCCGTTGCCAGATCCGAGGCTTTCTTATAATCCCCAGCTCCTAAGGCATTTTTCGCTTCAGCCAGGTTAGCATCGCAAACCTTTACCTCAGCCTTCATCTTCGGAGGAATCTTACCTTTTTTCAAAGTCTCCAGCTTGGCGCTGGCGTCGTTTACTGCAGTTTCTGCAGTGGTTCTCATCTGCTCTTTATTGGTTACAGCCATAGTAGCGGCGGAGTCAGCCCAGCTCTTGACAAAAAGGGCTAATCTTTTAGCATCTGCATATTTCTTCTCTCCGAAGAAGGTCTCAGCCTGAGTTAAGGAATCCTGAGCGGGAGTGAGAAGATCAGCCGCATAAAGGTTGGCTTCAGCATTGTCAGCATTGGCAACTGCATCCCTGGCGGCCTGCATTCCCTGCTCCGGAGGCTTGGCACAGGAACTTAATAGTACCAATCCCAAGATGAGAAGTAAGCTTATCCCGAAAAATCTATTCTTTAACATTTCCTTTTTTCCCTTTCTTAGATTAAAATTTTTAAAAGTTTTCTATTATTAAAAATAACTAAAAATTCCACTAACTCCCTTTTTTCACGGAGGGGGTCTATTCCAGCTATTGAAGATCATCTCGTATTTATAAAGATATTTAAACATTTTCTTGATTTATTTTCAGCTGGGGAATATTTTAAACCTCTCTAATCTCCTAAACTAAATTAAGCTAATATATCGGTAAAGCCTTTTTTGTCAAGGACTTTTTTTAAAATTTAAAACCAGGACCAGACCTCAACCCTGAGCCAGCGGATTATCCTTCGTAATAAAAGTGAGATAATGCTTCTTTT
>JAZDLB010000206.1:0-2962 GCA_043802565.1 Candidatus Zixiibacteriota bacterium
GGATTGTGGGTTTAAAGAAAGTAGGAGAGTCCAGCCTGACTATTGAACCGGTGGAGGAGGTAATGACTTAACTTATTTCAAAAAGTAAATGCTTTTAAAAATATTCCATACCTTACCAGAAATAATTCAATATTTAAAAGAATGGCTGGGGTGGCTCTGGAGCTTTAATCTTTACATCCGGGAGAATTTCGGGCTTTTTGCACAGATCACCTTTGATCTGGTTCTTTTATATTTCTTCCTTATGCTCCTGGTGAAGATTTCCAAAGCCACGCTTAATCTGGTCTTTTATATTTTGGTCCCCTCCTTAATTTTATCTGGTTTAACCTCCTTTATTATCCCGTATTCTTTCTTTAATATCCTCCCCTTCTTTGTTTGCCTTTTGATCGGGATAAATCTTCTTAAGATTTTAAGATAAAATAATTTTCTGATAGTTTATTTGTCAACAAAAATCCTCTCAATATTTTTCTATGGGAAGAAATCTATACTTTTGAACGAACTTCTAAAATTATTTTAAAAAATGTCTATAAATCATGAATCATATTCCCTTGCTGGATAATCTCTTACCTCTATCCTGCAAGAAACTAATAAACTGGCATAGCTATTGCTAAACTAAAAGGATAGAGGGCATATGGGATTAAAAAATAAAAGGAAAAAGTTTTGTCCTTTGTGCGGGAAGAATCTAAGAAAAGAAAAGGGGAAATATATCTGCGATAACTGTCTGGCAGTTTTTAAGGGGGATACCTATTCTTTCCTGAAATTAGAGGATAAAAACTCGGAAAGCTTAGGGTTCTGTTCTTAGAGGATGGAAAGACAAGGGAGTAACCTTCTATTTTGCTCGATTCTTTTGATTTTCACTGGGAATAGAGTGGTGCCCCTTTGTTTCGCCTCTATACCAGATTTTTAGTTTTTCCTTCAATTTCCACTTGCTTTTTTAAAAAGACTCCTTAAATTATAAAGAGGTTAAACCTGCTTTTTAGATGTCGATAAATAAAGAAAGATGTTGTTATAATCCTTATCCTGAGGGGATAAGACAGATGCTCTTTGAAATCTTAGGGGGAAAGCTTAAAGTAAATGAATCTCTGGCTTCTCATACCACCTTCAGGATTGGAGGCCCGGCTGACTTTTTCTATGAAGCCTATACCCCGGAGGAGCTGATTAAAGGTATAAATACAGCAAAAGAGCTTAATCTTGCGTATTTTATTTTAGGTGGCGGAAGTAACCTTCTGGTTAGCGATTCTGGATTTCGCGGACTTTTGATAAAGAATTTATGTCGAAAGGTTCTTTGCCAGGATAATAAGATAACTGCTCAATCCGGGACCTTACTTTCGGAATTAGTGGAACTTTCTATAGAACAAAGCTTAACGGGTCTGGAATTTGCAGCCGGCATCTATGGCACCTTAGGGGGTGCAGTTTATGGGAATGCAGGCGCTTTTGGTAAATCGATCTCTAATATTTTTGAGGAAGGGATAATCGTAACCCCTAAAGGGAATCTGGAGATAGTTGACCGAGCTTGTTTTGAATTCGATTACCGTTATTCTAAGTTGAAAAGTGTTAAAGATATTCTACTTTCTGCCACCTTAGTTTTACAAAAAGGTGAGAAAGAGAAGATAAAGAAAAAGGTGGAAGAAAATCTAAAGGTGAGGATAGAAAAACTTCCGGAAAAAGAAGGCTGTGCCGGCTCATTTTTTAAGAATATTAAATGCTCAAGGGCTTTTTCATCCGGAGTCTCTGCGGGGTATCTTTTAGAGCAGGTAGGTGCAAAGGAAATCAAAGTTGGAGATGCCAGGGTTTTCCATAAGCATGCTAATATAATAGTGAATTCAGGTAAGGCTAAGGCAGAAGAGGTAAAAAAGTTAGCCCGAATCTTGAAAGAGAAAGTGAAAGAAAGGTTTAATCTAGAGTTAGAAGAAGAAGTGATTTATTTAGGAGAGTAAAACTTTAGGAAAGGAGGTTTTTATCGATAAGATCTAAGGGTTTTTTATAGGTGATCGATGCTTAAGAGCTTAAAAACATTTATTGCCGCCAAGGGCGTAAAGTTTTCATTTAAACTGGCGGTTTTATTTTTTCTTTTTCCTGCTTTAGCTTCAGGACAGGGTCTGAAACTAAATTTGGAGATAAAAGAAAACAGATATTCCTACCATAAGCCAGATATTCCTTATCCAGGGCTTTCCTTAGCTTTTAAGGAACTACCTTTACTCAATTATAAGATCGGTTTTAGTCGAACTATTGAAATTAACTACGAACAAAAATTAGTTAAACTAAATGATAAATTAAGCACTTATCCGGTCTATAGATTTTTCCCCCTGAGCTTTGATTCTTATATGAGCTATACTCTCAGCTCACAGTATCAGAAGAGCTGGAGAGAAAACCTGAGCCTTTCCTTAACCCAGACCCAACAAGGGCAGAGGAAGAGCCTATTTCAGTTTGATATCCCGATTAAATTTCCTTCTATCGTGTCAAAGTTCATTGGTGAGGGAGGTCCCAGTTTGAAGATCACCGGGAACAGGAAGATCTCCTTTTCGGGAAAGAGTCAGTGGAAGGAAGGTGTAGCAACGACCGCTACCTATAAGCCCTCCAAGTGGCCCTCTTTAAATATGGAACAGAGATATAGCTTTAGAATAAATGGAAATATCGGGAGTAAAATCTCAGTAGACGTTGACCAGAATAGTGAAAGCAAAACTGACTTAGAGAACCGGATCCACCTTAAATATGTCGGGGAGGAAGATGAGATACTGCAGAGCATAGAGGCAGGAAATACCAGTCTGGGAGTGGGAAGCAGTCTGGTAGGATATAGCCAGACGGTGCGAGGGCTTTTCGGGTTTAAAGCCACTGCCAAGGTAGGTAAATTAGGCTTGACTATGATAACCAGTCAGGAAAAAGCCTCAACTGAAAAGACTGAGTTTAGAGCAGGAGCAGAGAGTGCTAAAATCTCTATCCGGGATTATAATTATGAGGAAAGAAG
>JAZDLB010000207.1:0-2304 GCA_043802565.1 Candidatus Zixiibacteriota bacterium
CGAGCAACTACAATAAATCAATTTAATAAAATTTCATAACTAATCAAGCCTTTTATAAAAAAGGCGAAGCTCTTTTTGAACTTCGCCTCTGGATAGTTTTTAAAAAGATTAGAAGAAACCGGTGAAGTTCACCAGAAATCGATTATCTTTTTTCTCGATATCTTTAATATCAAAAGGAACTCCAAGAATATCATAATCTCGGAACCCATAGATATTTCCACCCATCTTGGTTTTATACTGATTAAGTTCGTAGGTGAAATCAAGCTTTATTTGTTTCCAACCAATTCCAGTTCCTAAGGAGAAGGTGCTCCCTGAAACTTTATCACCGGATGATTGATTTACTATTGTTACTTCATCTGGTCCCATTGCGAAATCATAATCAACGTAAGACAACTCTACGTTTTCTAAATCAGAAAAGACATGAGGATTATTTCTATATCCTACCCTTAAAGGTATGGTTCCATATTTAGTACGAAGAAGGTATTCTCCACCAATTCTGAATTGGGTTAAGGAGTTCCAGTCTAAATCCATAGAGGTGTCAGGTGAATTGGGGTCGACCCATTTTTTAGGATAGATTAACTTTGAGCTGCTGAAATCTCTCAATTCCACATCTCCTGCTAAGGTAAGCCCTTTTATTTGATATGAAGCTCCAAACCCTATCATCAAGGGGATTTCCCATTTCTGTTTGTATTCAACTGGCCAGAATACCCCTGATTGAATTGAATAAGGATTAACCACTCCATCCACGATTAAATCCCAGAGATACTGAACATCATCCTTTTCCTTTAATTTAAAGGGGGTTTTGAATACCGCCCCTACTCTCAAATCCTGATATTTATACATAGCACCTAAGGTGAAATTGACACCGGAATAGCTTCCCTTTATATATGGTCGGAAGAGTTGAGAAGTATCCGAAACTGCTTCATCCCAAGAAGCATCCATTAATTGTTCACCATTATACTCATAGCTTCCAGTATAGATATTTATACCCAGACCCAAAGATAAATCTTTATAGGCTTTACCTCCCAGAGAAAGAACTAATACATCCAGTCCTCCCTTAATCTCCTCTTTCTTATCCCAGATTCGAACAGTATCCCAAACGTTACCGGCTGTATCCTCAAGTGGAAAAACACCTATTCCGTTATACACACGTTTATCATAAATATCTGAAGCTCGGTTATAAAGAACACTTCCCACTAAATCTCTATTAAATAATTTGAAGGGTATAACCACGCTACCAAATGAAATTGTGGATTTACTCTGTTTTAGAGAATTTGGGAATGAAGAGGTGGTATAGCTGGTAGTGTAATCCATTTTTGGATTTATGAAGTAAAGAGTTGCTCCCATCTGGTATTTGTCTAACTGGACCAAGCCGGCTGGATTCCAGCTACCAGCAGAAGGGTCATCTGATACAGCAAAAAAGGCTCCTCCCATTGCCCTGGCCCTGGCCCCACCTCCTAAGAAATTGTAATCCATAATATTTCTGGTTACCAGAACCTGAGGATACCCCAGGTTGACAAAGACCAGGAAAAGCAGGGCGATTGTAAGGGTTAGTTTTAGTTTCATCTGTTCACTCCTTTTTGAGTTTTTTGGTTCACATCTTAACTTTTAGGTTATAAATATATAAACCTGCTTTTCCTTTGGCAAGCATTTTTTTCAGTAATCTGAATTTTTTTCTTGACAGCCAATATAAAAAATAATTATAATAAAATTGTATTAATTGGCAGTTAACGGGGTAATAAATAAATGGCCGAAAAATATGGTTTTTTGAAAACCCAGCTATGGTCTTTAATCCTTATCGTATTAATCGTGGTAATGGGGGTCGAGATTTTACTTTTAGTCCAGGAGAATCAGAAACTCCGCAAAGCACTTTATCGGCCCAGAGGCTCTTTTAAAGTCCTTGGCCCTGGGGAGAAGGTTCCATCCTTGGTGGGAATTAATCTGGAAGGGAAAGAGCTCAAAATAGAATACCCTTCATCCGAAAGAACAGTCCTTTTCTGGTTTTCTCCAGTCTGTCCTTCCTGTGAGGAAAATCTGGAATTCTGGAAAGAAATCTATCGGAAGCACAGCTCAGAAAATCTGAGATTTATCGGAGTTACTAGTTTTGGAAAGGATAATACAGAGGATTTTGTAAAGAAATTCCAGTTGGAATTTCCCGTTTTGATCGTCTCTGATATATCACTCCTTGACCAATATAAAGTGGAGGTAATTCCTCAGACAGTACTTATCGATACCAACGGTGTGGTCCAGAAAGTGTGGCCCGGACCTCTTTCGGAAAACTACAAAAAGGAGATCGAGGTGATG
>JAZDLB010000208.1:0-4548 GCA_043802565.1 Candidatus Zixiibacteriota bacterium
TTGAGAAGAAGTGAGAGAACAGAGTGGACAACTAAAAGCTTCAGTTTTTCACCCAAATTTATCCGTGAGACCAATAACTGGCTATTGAAACTTACTCTCAAAAGACTCACTTTAAGTGAAAATTTATTTTATTCGCGCACAGATTCGAGAAGTCCTACAGTTCCAATAAACAGAGTTGAAAATTATGGATTCGGATTAAAATATGATGCTACCCTCAAAAAAAATCTGACTATTTCCCCATTCAAAGGCTTGAAATCGGTTTTCATTTTAAAGAAGCTATCTTCCGAAACCTTAAGTTTTCTTCCAAATAAACTTGTATTTACATCATCCATTAAAGGGGTTAAGTCTTTTTCGCAGAATAACGCCGGGAATATTACCTCAAACTATACCCGCGATTTCAGAGGCTGGATTGAAAGCTCAATGACTCCTTTGAAAACTGTAAATTTAGATTATAAATTTGAAACTTCGAGGGATATTAGAAATGATAAGGATATTAAATTCTCTTTCTTACCCAAGAAGGCAAAATTAGGAATTGAGTTAAACCGGAGCCAGAATTTTTCAGTGAATTACCGACCCAAATGGATCGGGGTTTTAGATCAGAGCTTTAGTTTTAACTCCTTCTATAAAGAGAATGCTGATCCAAAGCTATACCGTGGATCAAGGGTGGTGGGGAATCAAGCCGCCAGAAATGCGAATTTTACCTTCTACTGGCAGAGAGTCTTCGGGATTTTAAAACCCAAGCCCAAAGAAAAAAAGGAGGGGAAAGGGATAAACCCCCTGGAGATTGTAAGGGGTTTTGTTGGCAATTTAAGCCAGAACCTTTCAGCCCTTAGTATCAACTACCGCATAACCAAGACCTCAAGCAAAAGTGGGCTTTTAGCCCGACCATCCCTTTCCTATCAATTTGGATTTACCCATAAAACCGATGTGCCTTTAACTACCGGAACTGAAACCAGGTCGGATGGGCTGAATACCCAGACGAGTTTAGACTTGAGCAGTGGATTGAGGATTTCCTCAGATATCAATATCTCAAGCTTCAGGTATTCCAGGACAGTAACGAGTGCTTTAGGATCTGGACAGCCAAACAAGAATATCTCTAAAACCTTTCCGGATCTGAGTATAACCTGGGGGAGTCTGGAGAAAATAAATTTACTAAAAAGGTTTGCTACCAGTGCTTATTATTCTTTTGGGTACAGGAAAAAAGTTAATGAAACCAAGGATGGGGTTCAGTATAAGTTGAACAAAAGAGATATTTCCACAAGTTATTCTCCTATGTTCTCATTGAATATGACCCTTAAAAACGGTGTACAAACAAGCTGGAAATGGGATAAACAAATTACTGAGAATCAAAATATCGCTCAACAGAATACAGGTTTAAGCACCTCAAATTCTTATTCAGCCAATGCGGCCTATTCCTTTAGCGCACCAAAAGGGATAAAACTCCCCTTCCTGAAAAAGATAAAATTCCGCAGCAATTTAGCTATAAGCTTGGAAATCTCCATCAGGCGAGATCAAAGTAAAAGCTCAGCCGTGGGTAACAAATTCGTGGTAACCGGAGATAATAAAAGTTTCTCGGTAGCACCACGAGCAAGCTATAGCTTCTCTTCTCAGGTGAGAGGAGGGTTATCTGGACGCTGGCTGGATACGAAGAATAATATAACCGGCGAAAAGAATCATACCCGGGAATTAAGCATCTGGGTTGAGTTTACCTTCTAAATCGGATTTGGGATAAAGTGATTTATCAGAGTATGAAAAGGAGAGGTGAACATTAAAAGATATAGATTAAGCTTAGGTTTTTTCCTTTTCTATCTTTTAGCCGGATTTAACTGTTCTTCTAATCCTCCTTTGGAATTTAAAGGTGGTAGAGCTTATCAATACCTTAAAGAACAATGCCAGTTTGGTCCCAGAAATCCAGGCTCTTATGGGCATCAAGCTTTGAAAAAATATCTGCTTGACTTCTTTTCCGCATATACTAATTTAGTTAAATCGCAGGATTTTATATGGGAGGATACTACTGAGAATTTAAGATTGGAGCTGAGCAATATAATCGTCTCTTTTTATCCTGGTGAAAAAAAAAGAGTCCTTTTATGCGCTCACTGGGATACCAGACCGTGGGCAGATAAAGACTCTGATCCTGCAAATAATTTTACTCCAATTTCAGGAGCAAATGATGGAGCTTCTGGAGTAGCAGTTCTCATGGAATTAGCCAGCATAATCTCTAAAAGAAAACCCAGATATGGTGTGGATATAGTCTTTTTCGATGCTGAGGATTTTGGCTCAGATAAACATCCAGACAGGTGGTGTTTGGGCTCAAATTACTTTTCCCGGAATTTAGGAGAATATAAGGCATCTTTTGGCATTTTACTGGATATGGTAGGAGATAAAGACTTACAGATCTATAAAGAGGGTTATTCCAATAGATATGCTAAAGATATAGTTGAGCTGGTTTGGAGAAAAGCAGAGAAGCTTTCATTCTCAAATTTCAGACCGGAAATTAAACACTTTGTAATAGATGACCATCTTTTTTTGATCCAGGCCGGGATACCCTGTATCGATTTAATCGACTTTGATTATCCTTACTGGCATACCCTGCAGGATACCCCGGATAAGTGCAGTCCGGAAAGTCTGGAGAAGGTGGGAAAAGTTTTACTCAAGGTTCTATACGATTGAAAAGAAAATGGATTTTTTTAGCTTTACCCCACAGGAATCAAAAGCCATAATCTTTCTTATAGTGGTACTTTTAATGGGAAGTGGTGTGACGGTCTATAAAAAATATCATCCGGATTTTGCCCCGGAGCTTTTGATAGAGAAAAATTTTCCAGAACAAAAGAAAGTTTTTGAGCCGGTAAAAAGTTCTGCTATTCCTGATAGTATAGATTTAAAAATCCCGGATAGGAAGGTTAACCTCAATACCGCGACGCTGAAAGAGCTCGAATCTCTACCTGGAATCGGTCCAGAATTAGGTAAGAGGATTTTAGAGTTTCGGGAGAAGAAGGGAAATTTTTCTTCTATAGACGAGCTTGTAAATGTAAAAGGGATCGGACCTAAGACCCTGGAGAAGTTAAAAAATCTTATTACTGTAGAGTAATCTAAGAGGATAAAACTTGCGAGTTATCTCTGGTGAGAAAAAAGGGGAAAAGCTCTTCTCTTTAAAAAGAAGAGAGATCAGACCTACCTCAGATAAGGTCAAAGGAGCGATTTTTAATATCCTGTCCTATGGATTAGAATTCGGGCAATCGATGGAGGGGAAGAAAGTTTTGGACCTTTTTGCAGGAAGCGGTGCTTTGGGGCTTGAGGCTTTGTCCAGAGGAGCAGAAGAAGTTGTTTTTGTGGACAATTCTTCTGCCAGTTTAAACCTTACCCGAAAAAACCTGAAAAAGCTTGGATTTGAAACTAAAGGTAAGATGGTTAAAAAAGACATTCTCAGATTTCTCAGAAGTGAAAATGAAATCACCTCTGGCGGATTCGATCTTATCTTAGCTGACCCTCCTTATGGAAAAGGGCTCTGCCAGAAGTTATTAGGGATTTTAGCGGAGAAGAGTTTTTTAAATGCAGACGGGATTCTGGTGATGGAGCATCATAAAAAAGAAAAGATAGAAGAAAAAAAAGATTTCATATTACTTCAAAAGAGAAAATATGGGGATACCCTGATTTCCTTTTTTAAGAAAAAACATATTAATGATAAAAAGGAGCTTTTATGAAAAAGGCGATCTATGCCGGGACTTTTGATCCAATTACCAATGGACACTTAGATTTAATCCAGAGGGCTACGAATTTATTTGATGAATTGATAGTTGCAGTTACCTCTAAACCTAATAAAGCAACGCTTTTCTCGGCCCAGGATAGATTGAAGATGGTGCAGGAAAGTATTAAGGGTTTAAAAGGGGTAAAGGCTCAGCTTTTTTCTGGGCTTTTAGCAGATTTTGTCTCTAAAAGTAAAGCGGTGGTAATAATTCGAGGTTTGAGAGCAATTTCGGATTTCGAATATGAATTTCAGATGGCTTTGATGAACCGCAAATTAGCCCCAGAGACCGAAACGGTATTTTTAATGCCCAGCGAGAAATATACTTATTTAAGCTCAACTTTGATCAAAGAAATCGCTCGCAATAAAGGGGAGATCGGCCAGTTCATACCGGAGATTGTAGCGAAGAAATTAAAGAAGAAGTTTTGATCTGGAATATAAAGCTTCAGCTTTATCAAATATAACAATGGTCTTAAATACAAAGTTCAAAAAACATATTCCTTTCCATCTTTATTTAGATGATAAAATCTATTTTTAGTTGGTTCGGTAATTGAATTTCCTATACCAATTACTCCACTAACAAGGAAAGTGTTAATTGTAGGGCAAGGCCGTCAAGGTCTTGAGACTTCAGCCTTGCGAAAAAAAAGAAGCAACCCTGAAGGGTCGCCCTACGAAGAACTTGGAAACCAAAAGGTTTACACTCCAAAAATTTAAAGGTAATCTTACTTTTCGTTTGACAATCTGAAAGGGGGATGGTATTTTATTCAAAATTGGAAGGAGTTTTTCGGATAATTTTAGTTGTGTCA
>JAZDLB010000209.1:0-2499 GCA_043802565.1 Candidatus Zixiibacteriota bacterium
TACTCAGGTAACTCAAGGTATGGTGGTAAAGACCAACACCCCTCAGGTGATTAAAGCCAGAAAGGGGATAGTAGAATTACTCCTGATTAACCATCCCTTAGATTGTCCTACCTGCGATAAAGGAGGAGAATGCGAACTGCAGGAGATCACTTTCAAATATGGCTCTGATAGAAGCAGGTTCATTGAGGAGAAGAGAAGACATATTGTAGATAAAAACTCCACTTTTGATGACCTTAAAATCGGTCCACAGATAATCAGGAATCAAAACCGCTGTATCTATTGCCTTAAATGCATTCGTTTTTTGAAAGAGATAGCGGGCGAATATGATCTGGGAGCATTTAGAAGAGGTCCAAAAAGCGAGATAAATGTCCTTCCGGGTATACCCGTGACTAACATCTATTCCGGGAATACTGTGGAAATCTGCCCGGTTGGAGCATTAACGGCCAAATCTTTTAGATATAAAATCAGGGTCTGGAAAACTCAAAAGATAAAAAGCATCTGTCCTTTTTGCGGGGATGGATGTAATCTAACTCTATGGGTTGATCAGAACAAGCTTTATCGAATGACTTCCAGAAAGAACGATAAAATAGATGAGGGGTTCATCTGCGATAGAGGGAGATGGGGTTATGATCTGGTTAGCCATCCGGAGAGGATTAAATCTCCCCTTTTAAAAAAGAACGGGAAATTAGTGGAGACAACCTGGGAAGAGGCTTACGGTTATATTATAACAAAGCTCTTGGAGATAAAAGAAAAATTTAGTCCTAAAGCTTTGGCCGGTATAGGATCGGAGAGAGCTACAAATGAAGGTAACTATGTTTTCCAGAAATTCTTCAGAACGGTTTTAGGGACTAATAATTTAGACCACCGGGTAAGTTTCAAAAAGATTCTGGAAAGCCCCGGGCTTTTTGATTATTCTAAATCCTATACTATGACTAATTCCATAGAGGAAATAGAAAAAGCAAAAACGATTTTAATCTTTGGCTCTGATATTACTTCAGAACATCCCATAATAAGTTTAAGGGTTGGAAAAGCAGTTTGTAAAAATGAATCAGCCCTTTTAATTGCTAATCCAAAGAGGATAAGGTGTAGTTTTTTAGCAGAAAAGGAATTAATTTATAAATGCGGTTCTGAGGGGGTTTTGATCAATGGTCTGATGAAGGTTATACTATCTGAAAATTCATATTCTAAAAAAGTAGCGGAGAAAGAAATAGAAAAACTGAAGAGAGGAGTAGAAAATTATCCTCTCTCAAAAGTATCAGAGATAACTGGAATAGATGAGGAAAAGATAAAAGTTTTTGCCAGAAAAATTGCTACCTCAGAAAACTTAATTATCCTTTCGGGCAGGTGGATTAGCCAGAGTCCACAAGCAGAGGGATTGACAAAATCTTTGAATAACCTGTTGCTCTTAATCGGAAGATGGGGTGAAAAGCACTCTGGATTTAATCTTCTCCGCGAGAAGAATAACTCTCAGGGTGCTTTAGATATGGGGATATTACCAGATAGACTGCCAGGATTTATTCCAGTTGAGGACGATGTAGGCAGGGAAAGATTAGAGAAGATCTGGAATGCACAGATACCGAAAGAGAGAGGTCTTAATTTTACCGAGATTCTATTAGCTATCAATGCTGAGAAGATCAAAGGGTTATATATAATGGGAGAAGATCCAATAGAAAATTTTCCGGATAGAGAATATATGGAATCAACCCTGAAAAAATTAGACTTATTGGTGGTTCAGGATATCTTCCTTTCTGAGACCGCAAAAATAGCGGATGTGGTTCTACCAGGGGTTAGCTTTGCTGAGAAGGATGGGACCTACACCAGTGTGGAAAGAAGAGTGCAGAAACTCAGTCGGGCTTTAACTCCGTTTCATCAATCTAAAGCTGACTGGCAGATAATCTGTGAGCTCTCTTCGCTTATGGGATATAAACAGGATTATGCCTCCACCTTCCAGATAACCGAGGAGATAGCCCAGGCTTCACCCATATATGGCGGAATAAAGGCTGATAGGTTAGAAGATTGCGGATTGCAATGGCCCTGTTTAAATCTGAACGATTCAGGCACAGAGGCGCTTCTGCCAGATAATTTCTTAAACAAAGGAACAGAACTTGAACTGGTCGATTTTGTGGAAATTCCAGAGGATAGCGATTATCCGTTTATTTTAATAACTGGCAATCTGGTTCATCACTCCGGGAAATTAACTTCTTACTCGGAAAACCTTTGCTCAATTATATCTGAAGGATTCTGCCATATCTGTCCTTTTGATGCTGAAAAGCTGAATTTAAGAACAGGATATGAAGTCTGGGTAGAATCACCTAAGGGTAAGCTAAAAATTAAGGTCAAGATTGATGATGCTATAAGTCCAGGCACAGTTTTTATCCCTTTGAATTTTAAAGAGATTAAGATTAATTTACTTTTAGATAAAGATAAATCAGTGGATCGAGTAAAATTGACTAAGATTGGATAATTATGCTTGAGTTTATCATCATAACTTTAATAAAA
>JAZDLB010000210.1:0-6274 GCA_043802565.1 Candidatus Zixiibacteriota bacterium
CTTGCTGCGCATCCAGCCCCAAAGCCGTTATCGATATTCACCACCACTACTCCGGAAGCACAGGAATTAAGCATGGCTAAAAGTGGCGCTACCCCACCAAAGCTGGCACCATATCCAATGCTGGTGGGAACTGCAATTACCGGTTTATCCACCAAACCTGATACTACAGAGGGTAAAGCTCCTTCCATTCCAGCTACTACTATTATCACCTTAGCCTTTTTTAGCTTATCTAGATGATATAAAAAACGGTGAATACCAGCCACGCCCACATCATAAAGCCTTTCCACTCTATTCCCCATTACCTCACAGGTTAAAGCCGCCTCCTCCGCCACAGGAATATCTGAAGTCCCGGCAGAGATAACTAAGATATTACCTTTGAGCTTGAGCTTTTTTCTTCTATCAGTTTCAATCACAAAAATCTTAGCCTGTGGAAAATACTTTGCTTCTCGAAGATAAATTTTAAGCTTATCAAATACCTCTTCTTCCATTCTGGTTCCCAGCACCACAGAGCCAGATTGTTTAATCTCTTGAGCAATCTTGGCTATCTGCTCTACGCTTTTACCGGAACAATAGATTACTTCTGGAAACCCTTTTCGCAGGTGCCGGTGCAGATCAACCCGTGCAAATCCCAGGTCAGCAAAAGGCAAGGTCTTCAGAGCTTCCAGAGCTTTCTTCGGAGAAAGCTTTTTATCTTTCACCTTATTTAATAGCCCTAATATTCTTTCAGGATTCATCTGTTTTTATATTTTGGTTTCTACGGTTCCACCCTTGAAGGTACACCTGAAGATAAGTAAAGCTCAAATGCTCTTTTTAGCTCTTCATATTTCTCAGCTGAAATGATTCTCTTTCTTAACTCCTGATTGTATTGAAGCCTTTTAATATACCAGAGTAAGTGTTTTCTCATCTTTAAAATTCCATAATATTCGCCACTTTCCTGAATGGAAAGGCTCAAATGTTTTAAAGCCACCTCCACAACTTCTTTCTCAGAGGGTTCAGGTAGCAGCTCATTTTTCTCCAGATAATGATTCGCCCGATTAAAGATCCAGGGATTCCCCAAAGCACCCCGGCCGATCATAACTCCATCACAGCCTGTTTGCTCTAACATCTCCTTAACATCTTGAGGAGAAAAAATATCGCCTGAGCCAAAAATAGTTAGATTGACCTTGGATTTTACCTCTTTAATTATCCCCCAGTCTGCTTTACCTTTAAATAATGATTTGCCGGTTCGAGGATGGATAGCTAAAGCACTAACCCCACAATCTGAGGCAATTTTAGCCACCTCTAAAGCCACGATATTTTCAGCATCCCACCCACTTCTGATCTTCAGGGTTACCGGAAGGCTGACTGATTTTACCACAGAAGAGACAATCCTTTTCAAAAGCCCCAAATCCTTTAAAACTGCCACACCTCCATTTTTCCTGGTAACCTTTTTAACCGGACAGGCGAAGTTCAGATCTATAAGATCCGGTTTCAATTTTTCAACTAACTTTGCCGCCAGCGTAAGTTTCTCCGGATCTGACCCGTAAAGCTGGATCCCTATTGGTCTTTCCTCCGGTTTGAAGTAAAGCAGTCTTAAAGAGTTAGTGTTCTGGCGGATAAGACCATCTGCTGAGATCATCTCCGTATAAGTCAAAACTGCACCAAAACTGCGGGCTAATATCCGGAAAGGTGAATCGGTTACTCCAGCCATAGGAGCTAAAATCACTCTGCTGGAAAGATTTAAGTTTCCCAGTTCCATGACGACAATATAATTGAAGAAGACTTATAGGCAAGTCTTTTTTGGTAAAGATATTTTTTGTAAATATGTTGACAAATCAAAAGAAAGGTGTTTTTTAGCTGAAGGAGGAAGGCTATGCCGGAGATAATCGTAAAATACGAGGATAAGATCATCGAAAGGGTAGTCACCGAGAAAAAAAGGCTCAGCATCGGCAGGACCCAGGATAACGATATCGTTCTGGATAACCGGGGGGTCTCAAGAAAACATGCCCTGATAGAACTAAACCCTAATGGAGCGGTGATCATCGACAATGAAAGCTTGAATGGGACCTTTATCAATAACCGCAGGATAACTGAGGAATTCCTTAAGGATAACGATGAGATAACCATAGGGAAATATAATCTAACCTACCACCAGGCTCTAAGCCGTGATCCACGTCTCTCGGATCTGGATGGCACTATGGTCCTGCAGACCAAAAAACATAAAAACCTTCTGTCCAAAGATAAAAAAGAATCAGAGATTACCCAGAAGGTCGGATGTTCGGTCCTTTTAGGAGAACTTAACGTCGATAAAAAAGAGTGCCCTTTAGACAAGGAAATCATCACCCTGGGTAAAGGGGATTTCGTCAATATAAAAGCACGGGGGTTCTTCCTCCCCAAGCTCCAGGCAAAGATAGTAAAGGAGAAAGATGAGCAGATACTGGTAAACCTGGGAAGAAAAGGGATGACCAAGGTAAATGGCGAAGAGGTACAAAAACACCGGCTTAAAAATGATGACCTGATCCAGATAGGCAAATCGGTTTTTCGATTCATTCAAAGGAAAGGTTAAATGCGTTTTGCTTTTTTCTCTGACGTACATGCTAATTTAGAAGCTTTAAAAAGTGTAATCCGAGACTTTGAGATAGAGAAAATAGACAAGTTTTTTTTCCTGGGGGATGCGGTGGGATATGGTCCTGAGCCGAATGAATGTCTGAGTTTAATCCAGAAGACCTCAGAGGTTCGACTGATGGGAAATCACGATTACGCCGCCTTAGGGCTTTTAGATATCAGCTATTTCAATCCCTATGCTAAAGAGGCCATCGAATGGACCCGTAAGAAGCTTAGCGAAAAAAGTATAGAGACTATCTCCAGCTATAAGATCGACCATCGTTTTGATATATTTCATCTGGTTCATTCTACCCCCAAGGAGCCTTTAAACTGGGACTACGTTTTCTATCTGGAGGAAGCCGAGGAAAACTTCTCATATTTCAATGCTCAGATCTGCCTGATCGGACATTCCCATTCTCCTTTCATCATAGAAAAATATAAGGAAAAACGATGTTTTATACACGACGAGCCAGAAACAGAGATCCAGGATGGTTTCAAATATCTCATTAATATCGGTTCAGTCGGACAACCTCGGGATGGAAACAATAGCTCCTGTTATCTGATCTACGATTCTGGGGAGAAAAGAGTCTGGCTTAAGAGGGTTCCCTATGATGTTAAGCGCACTCAGCAGAAGATGAAGAAAGCCAATTTACCTGCCTATCTGATCGAAAGGTTAGCCTTAGGAAAATAATTTCGGGGGAAAAGATGGGGTTAAAAAAATTTTTTCAGATAAATACTAAAAGCGCCTTCTCCGATTGGACCAAAAGATTCTCCGGGGTTATCCTCTATATCCTGATCACCTTTCTGGTAATGGTTTTGTATCTGGACCAGCAGGGCTGGTTAGAAAAATTCAACTTGAAATTCCAGGACTTAGGTTATAAGTTCAGAGGAAAAACTGACACCGGAAATGAGTTGGTCATCTTAGCTTTAGATCGGAAGAGTTTAGACCAATATGGTCGCTGGCCCTGGACCAGGGATAAGATCGCTTTGCTGGTAGAGAAACTATCCGCCACCGATCCTAAAGTAGTTCTTCTTGATTTTTATCTGCCTCAGGATATAGTTGAGGATACTTCTGGACGAACCCGTATTTTATCAGAGGCAATCGCCCGGGCTAAAAACGTGGTTTTACCTCTTTATTTTAATTTTGCAGAAGTTGGCTTAACCCCTACCCGTTATCCGGATGTACTTTTGAACTCTACTCTGACCAATATCCAGGAGCAGGAAGAGATCAGCTACCGGTATCCTTTTAAAGCCAAGGAAGTTTACTATCCCAGCCAGACTCTGGCTGAAGCCGCTTCTGCTTTAGGACATGTGAATCAGACCCGTGACCTGGACAACAAAATTCGCTATGAATCGCTTCTTATAGGGTACGATGAAAACTATTATCCCTCGATAGGTTTACAGATAGCACGAAAATATTACAATTTGAAGATGGAGGATTTAAAAATTGAGTCTGGAGGAAAAATCTATCTGGGAGAAACTTTTATCCCCACGGATAATAACTGGAAGTTTTTGATAAATTACGCTGGCCCTAAAGGGAGTTTCAAATATTATTCTGCCTCCTCCTTATTGGATGGCTCTTTAAATCAAGAGCTTTTTTTCCGTAAGATAGTGCTGGTGGGCTTAACCGATCTTTCCACCTCTCAGCTAAAAACCCCGATCTCCTCTCATCTTCCTTCAGTGGAGAAGACTGCCAACATTGTGGAGAACATAATCCATAAAAACTTCTTGAAAGATACTGGACTTCTTTCAATTTTAGACCTTTTAGTCCTGATCTTGATCGAAACTTTCTGTGCCTTTGTTTTACCCAATGTTAATCTGGTTCAAAGGTTGGTTATCCTCTTCGTTTTCCTTTTCGTAATTTTGAATCTTAGCTTTATCCTCTTCTCCTCTTTTCATATGATCACCAAACCTTTTTACCCTCTTTTAGAGCTTTTCCTTTTCCTTTTGGTTTCACCCGGGATAAAGCCACAGAAAACCCTGGCACCAAAAAAGAAAACAGAAGAAGAAAGAAAGGAGTCAGAAGAGATAAAAGAAAGGTTTATCCCGGCTGAACCGGAGCCGGAGAAAACCATGCAGCTTGACCTGCCAGAACAGACCAGAGAAAAAACACCCACTCCCATAATCCTTTCCTCTACTCCCCGACCGCTGGAGGAAACACCTTCACGAATAGTGGAGAAAAGCACCTCTTCTATTCCAGTAGAACAGTTCGGCAGATACAAAGTGATAGAGATAATCGGTAAAGGAGCTATGGGCACGGTCTATAAAGGGGTAGATCCAGCTATCGACCGCTTAGTAGCATTGAAAACGATCAGAGTTGACACCATCGGGTCCCCGGAGGAGTGGGATGAGCTGAAAGACCGGTTGATCAAGGAGGCTCAAGCCGCCGGCAAATTATCCCACCCTAACATTGTCACTATATATGATGTGGGTCAGGAAGGAGATCTTTATTACATTGCCATGGAATATCTGCCGGGATATACCCTGGATAAGATGATCCAGAAAAAATCTGAGCTTAATTATAAACTTGTGGCTAAGATGATGATCCAGGCCTGCCAGGCTTTAAGTTATGCCCATGAAAAAGGGATAGTCCACCGTGATATTAAGCCCGCCAATATTATGATTCTGGATAACTTCGATATAAAAGTGATGGATTTCGGGATCGCCAGATTTGGCGGTTCCTCAATGACCCAGACCGGCTTAGCTATGGGAACCCCCAGCTATATTGCACCGGAAGTCGTTCAGGGAAAACGCGCAGACAAAAGATCAGATATCTTCTCTCTGGGGGTAGTCCTGTACGAGATTTTAACCTCACAGAAGCCTTTCAAGGGTGAATCGATCAGTGCCTTGATCTATAGTATTTTAAATGACCAGCCGGTTCTCCCCTCAGCCATAAATGAGAAAACACCCACTTTATTCGACCGCGTTGTGGGCAAAGCTCTGGTGAAAAATCCAGAGGAAAGATTCCAGAACGCCTTAGAGATGGAAGTTCAGTTAAAAGAGTTCGTCGCTTCTTTTGTGGTTACCCGAAGCTTTAAGATTTGAAAATCATTTATTCTATGTAGGGGCACAACATGTTGTGCCCCCTATTTTTTCAAGATATGTAGCGAAGGTCTTCAGGCTTCCATAAATAAAAAATGTTGGAGTGCATCAGCTTGTCAATGTTGATCTTGAGGTCGAATGTGACCTTGAGGCTGATGCTTCTTAAGAAATAAGAAAAACGCAAGAGCAAGCTCTTACACTCCGAGAAACTCCAAAAAAGAAGGGGAATACAATTTCACCTGCGCGGGATGGGGCTGATGAGAGGGAAGTTGATTGTAGAGTAGTGTTGTTAGGTAGAACAGGCATCTTGCCTGTTCCTTTTTGTCAGGGAGCAAAGCCCAGCGTAGCCTCAGGATGCTTGACCCACCAGAATCCAGTATCCCCGCCTTACCCACAAGGTGGGATAATATAAAAAAAGTGATATATACTATATATCTCTAAACAAGCGACCTTAAAAGGTCGCACTACGCACTATAGAATCAATCTTAACGGTACTTCTTTAGAAATGAAATCGGATGGAACAAATCTGCTTGACTAAAAGTAAAATAGTAATATATTAGCCTTCGTATTAAAAAGTAGAATTAAATGAAAATAACGTAAACGGAGGAAATTAAATGTATGCCATAATGGAAAGCGGAGGGTTACAGTT
>JAZDLB010000211.1:0-4212 GCA_043802565.1 Candidatus Zixiibacteriota bacterium
TGAAACTGTCAAGAGACTCATAGAAGTTGGGATACCGGTGATGGGTCATATCGGTATGACTCCTCAATCGACTGGTAAATTTGGTGGTTATTCAGTTCAGGGGAAAAATGAGAAAGGGGCACAATATCTTTTAGAAAGTGCTAAAGCCTTAGAGGAAGTTGGTTGTTTCTCCATAGTCTTAGAATGTATACCCAGAGAACTGGCGGAAAAAATTACCTCCTCCCTTAAAATTCCTACTATCGGAATCGGAGCAGGTCTGGATTGCGATGGACAGGTTTTAGTGGTAAATGATATCTTGGGATTGTACGAGGAATTTAAACCCAAGTTTGTAAGAAGATATGCGGAGCTGGCTAAAGAGATAAGAAAAGCCTGTAAGAATTTCATAGAGGATGTTAAAGCTAAAAAATATCCTGCGGAGGAGGAAAGTTACTAAGTTCAAGTTATATGAGGTAGCGAGGGATGAGTAGCGAGGATTCAGGGAGAAAGGAAAGTATAAAAAAGTTTGAGGATTTAGAGGTTTGGCGGAAAGCCCAGTTAAAGATACCATGCAGAAGAGGAGAGCTACTAAAAGAATTTGAATGAAGTTAGATAAGCCAAGTATAGATATGGAGGGGAAAATGAATAAAAAATTGAAATCTCCGGAGGAATGGTTCAATCAAGCAAATTATGACTTAGAGACTGCAAAAGCGATGTTTAAAGCAAAAAGATATATTTACACAGTTTTTATGTGTCATTTATCCCTGGAAAAAGCATTAAAGGGATTTTATACTAAAGCTCTTCATCAAGTTCCTCCCAAAATACATAATCTTATTTATTTCATCGAGAAAATGGGACTGAAACTTCCAGAAAAAATGTACGACTTTATTTTCAGTCTAAACCGGGTAAGTATCCCCACTCGTTATCCAGATGATTTAAAAAGAATGTTGAAAGATTACGATCAAGGAATCACCAAGACACTACTGAAAAGTTCGGAGGAGGCCTTAAAATGGCTAAGGGCAAAGTTGTAAAAGCAATCGAGTTCTTAAAACAATGTTTAATAGAAAGCAATCTGAAAGTCACAAGGATAGTTTTGTTTGGTTCTCAAGCCAGAGGAACTTCAACTGAGAAAAGCGATATAGATGTGGTTATTGTTTCAGAGGATTTTGAGGGTAAAAATATATTTGAAAGAGCATTTCTTACTAAAGATGCAGAAATAAGAACCATTAAAAAGTATATGGTACCATTGGATATTATAACCTTAACTCCTAAAGAATGGAAAGGGGAGAGGTCTTTAATCGTCTCTTATGCGAAAGAAGGAAAGGTTGTGTATGGACAACAAGATTAGACTCAGTCCTGCTAATGGTCGTCCAATGCTTTACTGAGCTAGGAAAAAGGATTGTCCCCAGGATCCAAAATAGGATAAAAGTTTCATAGAGGATGTTAAAGCTAAAAAATATCCTGCGTAAGAGGAGAGCTATTGAGTTTAAGTTATATGAAATAACTGTTGTAGAACGAAAAAGTTATACATAATATGAAGATAAATAACCCTTCACAATTACCGCTTGGAAATTTAGAGGTAACACCGATGGCTCGTGGAGCTATTATTTTAAATAAAGAGAGACTATTTCAGGTTAATCCCTTTTTATAAAGTGAGGCGTCCCTCAACTAATTTAAGGCTTTTGAAAAGAGAGCATCATGGCTAAATTATATAATATGTCCATTATAAATAAGCATGATGTATGGCTAAAGGAAGATGAGGAAAATCCTAATAATTGGGTTATAATGAGCAAAGAACAGTTAGAAAAATTTCTCCATAGACCCCTTAAAAAGAAAGAAGAAAATAAGGGAAGAGAAATTGTAGATTATGATGATATTGTATGGAAGAAATTTTTGTAATTATTAGTGGGAATTGAGATATGAAGCGAGATATCTTGACATATTCTGAAGCAATTGAGAGAGTTCTCTTAAACAATAATTATATTGCACCTCTCAGGAAGATATATAAAGAAATCGTTAAATATCGATCTCTAACGGGACAAACACCCTTCAAAACAATTCAAGAAAGAGTGCAACGTGACCCAAGATTTACTAGGATTGGATTTGGTGTATACGCTCTAACTGAGTATTTAGATAGACTGCCATCTTTGCCAAAACCAAAAACTGTAGTTGAAGAAAAAGAGCAAACACACTATAGTATCCAAGGAATGTTGCTAGAGATTGGAAATATGGAGGGTTTCGATACTTACTCGCCGAATAAAAATGCTATTTTTGACAACAAACCTTTAGTACAAATAATGACTCTTTCTAAGTTTCCAAGTTTCACATACCCTAAAATAATTCAAGCAGTTAGATTTATTGATGTCCTGTGGTTTAATGAGAGAGGTTTCCCAAAATCTGCTTTTGAAGTAGAGATCACACCACAATTCAGAAATTCTTTATTGAAATTTAGTGATATGTCTGATTTTAATGTTTCATTTTATCTAATCTCAGAGGAAAAACATCTGGATAAATATCATGGAGAGATTTCAAGATCAGTCTTCAAGGAAATCGAAAAAAGATGTTTTTTCACGACCTGTAATCAAGTTAGAGATATGTATTTAAAATCTATCGAAAAACAAGAGGTTTCTAAGGCATTCTTTAAATAGGAGTTTTTTTACTGGGCATGCTTAAAACCCTATGCACTTAATCTCCTCCCCTAAAAAAATGCAACAGCTTGCTCTTTCCCTCAAGCGGAAAGGTAAAAAAATCTCTTTTGTCCCGACGATGGGTGCTCTTCATAAGGGGCATTTGGGCCTGGTAAAAAAGGCAAAAAGCTTGGGGGATTTTGTGGTGGTAAGTATTTTTGTGAATCCTGCCCAGTTTGGGCTTAAGGAGGATTTTCAAAAATACCCCAGGGATTTGAAAAAGGATAAGGAATTGCTCCAAAAAGCTGGATGTGACCTAATCTTTGCTCCGAGTATAAGAGATATATATCCAGAAGGTTATCTCACCTATATAGAAGTAGAAGAACTTTCTCAAAAATTGGAAGGGGCTTCCAGACCTGGTCATTTTAAAGGAGCCTGCACGATTGTGGCAAAGCTTTTCAATATAGTTATGCCGGATTATGCTATTTTCGGGCAGAAGGATGCTCAGCAGGCGGTTATTATCAAAAAGATGACAGAAGATTTGAACTTTCCTGTCAGGATAATTGTATCTAAGACTGAAAGGGAAAAAGATGGACTTGCCTTTAGCTCCAGAAATAGTTATCTTAATTATGAAGAGAGGAAACAGGCTAAGGTATTATACCAGTCTTTAAAATTGGGGGAAAAGATGATAAGGGCTGGTGAAAAAAGTCCAGAGAAGATTATACAGAAGATGAAGGAGTTGATAAATAAGGAAAAATTAGCAAAAATAGATTATATAGCTATTACAGATACTAAAAGATTAGAACCGGTGAAAATTATTAAAGGGGAACTTCTTCTCTCTTTAGCCGTAAGATTTGGAAAGACCAGATTGATCGATAATCTGGAGATAAAAGCTTGATAATTTCAGGAAAATAACTATGTTAATAGCAATATGTAAATCGAAAATCCATCGGGTTAAAGTTACAGATGCTAATCTTAATTATGAGGGGAGCATAACTATTGATCAGGCACTTTTAAAAAAAGCAGATATAATCCCCAATGAGCTGGTTCAGGTAGTTAATATAAATAATGGCGCCAGGTTTGAGACCTACGTTATTACTGGAAAAGCAAATTCTGGAATAATCTGTCTTAATGGACCTGCTGCCCGGCTGGGCGAAGTCGGGGACATTTTAATCGTGATCTCCTACGCCTGGATGGAAAAAAAAGAAGCTTTTAGGTTTAAACCAAAAGTTGTTTACGTCGATAAGAATAATAAGCTCAAAAAAGGATGAATCTGGACTTAAAGAAGGTCGGTTGCGTAATCTTAGCCGCGGGCAAAGGGGTAAGGATGAAGTCCAACCTCCCCAAAGTTCTGCACAAATTATCCGGGAAACCACTTTTAACCTATGTCTTAGATACAGTTCAAAGTTTAGGTCTAAAAAGAGTTGCAGTAGTAGTCGGATATCAAGGAGAGAAGGTTATTGATTTACTAAAAGGTAAAAATGTAGAGGTCGTCTGGCAGAAAGAGCAGTTGGGCACCGGGCATGCGGTTATGCAAGCTGAGCCACTATTCTCTGAGTTCAAAGGGAACCTGTTGGTTCTTAATGGTGATGTTCCTTTAATCCGGTCT
>JAZDLB010000212.1:0-2394 GCA_043802565.1 Candidatus Zixiibacteriota bacterium
GGCCAGAGCCTGATACCGCCCATTAAAGTCTTGTATAAAGCTGAAAATCCTATACCGAAAAATACAGTCCTGGCTTTACTTCCTCCTACATCTCCGGCTTTTAAAATCTCCGCGCAGGCAGTCCCTTCAGGGAATCTCAATCTTCCATGTTCTCTAACAATCAGATACCTCCTTAAGGGGATCATAAACAGAATCCCTAAAGATCCACCTAAGATGGACAAGAAGATGATATCTAAATTTGAAATCGGGTGAGAGAAACCGGAAAGGGTCTCATTCCAGATGAAAAAAGCCGGGATGGTAAAAATAATGCCTGCGGCTAAGGACTCACCGGAGGAACCTATAGTCTGAGCGATATTGTTTTCCAGGACAGTTCCCGTTTTGAAAATCCCTCTTAAGACTGCCATAGAGATTACGGCCGCAGGTATAGAGGCGGAGACAGTCATCCCCACTTTTAAACCTAAGTAAGCGTTGGCTACTCCAAAAATAACTGCGATGATTGCCCCCAGGATGACCGCACGCAGGGTTAGCTCCGGAATCTTTTCATGAGCTTTTATATAGGGCTCAAATTGGATCTGGTTCGGTTCAGCCTTTTTTTGTTCAGGGCTTTTCATATTCCTCCTCTTAGCTTAAAATTATAAAGTTCGGTTTTCAATAATTATCCAAAACTAACATTAAGAGAGTAAAGAGTCAAGTTTTTTCAATCCGTAGGGGTTCAAAATTTTGAACCCCTACAAATTGTTTTCTTGTTGGCGACCCTGAAAGGGTCACACTACGATGTTCAGGTACATTTGAAAAACTTTCTCCTTGCTTTCTCTTTTAGAAAACTTAAATTCTTCAAAGGACGTTCATCGAAGGAGAGACTTTATGGCTTATAGAGGTGGTAGGTTTTTTTTCAGTTTAATTTTAATCTTTTTCTTTTTTTCTACTTTAACTTTTGCTCAAGAGAAAAAAAGCAGTAAAAGTTTAAACGATTATATTGCATTTAGCCATTTCGTAAATGGAAGTTTGTATGAGCTTTCCGGGGACTTAAATTCTGCCATTCAGGAATATATTAATGGTCTGAACTATTCACCTGATTCCTATACCCTGAGATTTTCCCTGGCTCAGGATTATTTCAAGTTAGGAGATATTGAGAAAGCCTTAAAAGAGGCAGATGAAATCGAACTTAAGACTGGAGAGGTCTGGGCTTTTATGGGTGATTGTTACAGGGGTTTGAATAAAAAAGTGGAGGCAATTACATCTTATTCTAAAGCTGTTCAGGCTGATTCTAATCTAATCGCACCTTACTGGTTTCTTGCCCAGGTCTGGCAACAAGCCGGGGAAATAGATTCAGCTATATATGCCTGGAGAAAAGTAGCCTCAGGTTTTCCTTTTAATAATGCGGTTTATTTAAATTTAGGATTTCTTTTAGAAACTCAGGGAAGATTGGATGAGGCCTTGCAGGAATATAAAAGGGCATTAAGGATTGACCCATCGAACCGAAAAGCTCTTCTATCCCTCGGTGGAGCATATGAGGCAAAAAGGGAGTTTTCTCAAGCAATAAGAGTATATCAGGAAGCCTTAGCCCAGGATACAAGCGATATAATCCTGCGTTCAAAACTAATCCAGCTTTACTTTAACTCCGGAGAAAAGGAGAAGGCTTTAGCGGAGGGGATAAAACTATACAATCTTCGTCCGCAGGATAAAAATGTTAAAAGAGTTTTAGGAGGGGTCTATCTTTCTCTACAAAAATACCCTCAAGCAGAAACTCTATTCTCTGAATATATTAAAACTGATTCAACTAACCCTGGCGGGTATCTTTTTTTAGGAAGAACTTTCTTAGAAGAAAAAAAATATCCACAGGCTAAAACTATGTTCCAGAAAACTATAGCCTTAGACGATTCATTGTCCGGAAACGGATCCGTAGAACAGGAAGCCTGGGTAAGCCTGGGGATAACTTATTTAGAGGAGGATAGCCTTTCTCAAGCTCAGGAGACATTCACTCAAGCACTACCTAGGGTTGAGAGGAAAGATGAAATCTATTATTTCCTGGGGCTGGTCAATTCCAGACAGAAGGAATTTCCTTCAGCTATAGAATTTTTACTTAAGGCTGATTCTCTCAGTCCTGAAAATATCCAGGTCCTTTTCCTTTTAGGCTCAGCTTATGAACAGAGCAAAAATTTCGGTTTAGCAGTCTCTACTTTTGAAAAGGTTTTGTCTATAGATCCAGAAAATGATGAAGCTTTGAACTACTTAGGTTATATGTTAGCAGATAAAGGGGTAAGGTTAGAGGAAGCTTTAAAGATGATTGAAAAGGCTTTAGAGAAAAAACCTGAAAATGGTGCCTATTTAGATAGTTACGGCTGGGTTCTTTTCAGACTGGGGAAAATAAATGAGGCAGAGACCCAGATAAGG
>JAZDLB010000213.1:0-7734 GCA_043802565.1 Candidatus Zixiibacteriota bacterium
AATCTCCTTAATCTCTTCCCATATAGGTTCTCTCAATCCCTAACAAAATCTTAAGGGCAGTAGCTACAACTCCTAAACCTACCCCTATCCAGAAAGCCCTTTTAGCCGCCATATTAGGCACAGTTAAGATAAAATTAGCTAACCATTGATTAATCTCAGACAAAGGTCCCAGAGGTACTAACCTGAGCATGATTATTATAGCAGAAAGAAGGAGTATGGTTGCTAAAATCGTTCTGGCTCTGAAGGCTCGGTAGGCGGCTGAGGCGATATAAAATGCTAAAAGGGAAAACATTGTAGCCTGAATCGGTATATAGACGTATTCGAAAAGGAGCATAAAGGTGCTGCCACGCTCCAGGCTTGTCTGTCCCGGGATAAATCCGACCAGTAGCATAAAGACCAATCCAGCTATGGCAATTAAACTATATCCCCAGCCAGGAGTTTTTCTTTGCACCTTGGAGATGTTAACCCGGGTTAAGCTCCACAATCCTAAAAGCATAGCAAAACAGCCGATCACGATAGTCCAGTCCAGGATCCACTCATAAACTATCTCAAACTCCTCATTGGGAACAAAATATTGAACCAGCATGAAAAATCCCACGCCGGTGACGAGAGCAAAAGGTAAGGTTCTGCGCATCTTTTTCTCCTTTGGCTACGCCAGGCTATGCTCTTAGAGCTGCACCCTGAACAGGTTTAAAAAAAACTGAAAATGCAAACTGGCAGCTAAGGCACCTAAGATCAAACAGATTATTACCACAGCTTTTCCCCAGTCCTGAGCTTTAAGGGTTCCCAAGAGAACTGGCTCTTTTCCCAGATAGGCTGAGGCAGCATATAGCTCTTCCCCTATCAGGGTATAATCTGTTGCCGCAATAAAGAAGGGGATCTGGGCGATCTCATCTGTTCCGGAGATTTGAATAGACCCAGCTATAGAGCCGGTCTCTGCTAAAAGCAAGGATTCAGCAAAGAATTTCCCAAGGTAGAAATTGGTTGCTGGCTTTTCCCTTAACATTAACCCGTTAACCCCTGCCACATAGGCAAACTGCATGGAGGTTACAAAGAAGACATTTTCCTCTTTATAAATATCCGGTCTGCCAGCTTCCAGATATCCAGCTCTAACAGTTTCCTGGGCAGCGGCCATTACCACTGAATCGTAGCAAGGGACCAGGATAGTAGTTCTATGCTCTGCGGTTATTTTGGCAATCCTATTCAGGATAGTGAAAGAGGCAATAGTGGCAATATCTGCAGCAGTGCCCAGACCCAGAACATAAAGGATAGGTTTCCCCATTTCAGTAGCTCTGCCCACTGCCTCATCCACTGCCTCTATCCCGGGTAAGGGTCTTATATACAACTTTTTACCCTTTCGGGCTAAGGTTATAAAGGTCAGGGCAAAAATAGAAAAGATGATTACCCCAACTAAAACCGGGGTTTTTCCAGTATGATACCATTGCCCGTAGGCAAAAGCCGGGTTGGAGACTTCTGATTCAGAAAAGATATTATCTGCTTTGGCTCTTACCTTGTAATAGTAATTTTTATGGCTGGGCAGATAGTTTTTATCCGGTTTTTCCCTGGACCCTTTATCGTCAAATCGGCTCTCTCCGGATGGGACCATTCCTCTAACTTCAAATTCCCCCTCCGGGGACTCCGCTCGCAAAATCTCATAAGCCACCACATTATTTTTTCCGGCACCATCATCCGGGGAGAGCTTCCAGGTAACAGAAAGGGAATGTCCGTTATCATTCGGGGTGTCAAAAGCCTTGACTTCAGTTGGGGGAAGTGGAACTGGTTTTTCTTGAGGGGAAGATAGATTGAAAAAGATGAGGATAAGTGGAATTATTAAAATAATAAATTTTGTTTTTTTCATCTGTGCCTCGAATTTTTAGATAAAAAAGTTCAGTCTATCTTATCAACCCTAACCAGGTTCCGAAGAGAAAGTCGATTCTACCAATTAACAGGGACATTCGGGACATAACTGTGAACCCGAAGGAAGCGCCAAAGGTTATCATTAGAAACCAGATCCCCACCTTGGCTGCTCCGCCAAAAACCCCTTTGTGTTCCCGAGAAAAGAAAAAGTAAACCAAGCCACAGAAAACCCCCACAAAAACTATTAGATTTGAGATGGAGATTCCCAGATTTCCAGGCACATAAATCGGGATAATGGTATTACGAATCTGGTTCATTATATTGCTCTGCAGGTAAACGATAAAATAAAGGCCTGCGCTTGAACCCACTATAAAGGAAAGGGGCCAGCGGGAAATCCAGCCGATTTTCGGGACAAGGCGCAAAAGCATCATCACTCCCAGGATCCCAGCCACCAGGTAAAGCCACCGATCATCAGAGATCCTTCCCTCATGTAAGAGGGTAGATATGGCACCCCTGATATTCAGGTAAAGCCGGGGGTACATACTCTGCCAGAAAAGGCTGACAAACCAGTATCCGGCAGAGATTCCAATAAAGATAGATTCACAGAACTTATATATAGGGTTATCCTTATATAGGAAAGACATTATTCCCAAGGTTAGAAGAGCAGCTATCCAAAGTCCAAAAGTTTCCATACTTTCCTCCAGCTATTTTTTCTTTACACCTCGGGAAAAAAAGTAGGCCAGGTTCCCAATGATGATAAAAATTATGATAATCGAATGAGCAAAGGACTGAGAAAGCATAAATTTAGTTCCCTTACCTTCAAAGTCAGTTAACTTCTCAAACTCAGATGCTCCCTTCATCCCACCCAGAAGGCCAACTAACTGACCTGCCCGCAAATAAGGATACATCCCCGGGGCTTGTACTGCGGTATTCCCTGCCCCTAATTTAGCATGGAACCTGTCTGCAGCAAACTGCACCCACTCCTGGGTTCCGGGGTAACCGGCTGAAAGATTGAAAATGAAATCAACATTTGAGAAGTTTTTAATCCCCTGCATTAGAGGAAGGTCTTCTACTGGATTTCCTTGATAATCTCGAGGGAAGGTAACCGGTATATCTGTTCCCATTCTTTGAATTACCAGCTCATTTCCTGACATATATCCTAAATTAACCCAGTCTTTCCCGTATTGAGGATTTTTTTCTTTAACCCTGGGATCTTCCAGGGCGCTTTCAATAGCCATATTGGCCTGGATAGAGCCCTGGGGCCAAAGGCCCAGGATTATCACCTTAAGCCCTTTGGTAAAACAATATTTCATGGCTGTCACGGCCATAGGTTGAAGCTCCGGGGCTGAAGCTGGATCATAGTCATAAGAGATCATAATTTTGGAGCCGGGGGGCAGACTTTCAAAAGCATCATACAGACCCTGCACCTCCGGGGAGATTAAAATTTTCTGATGAATAGATAAGAAAAAGGGTAAAATCACAGCAGCCGCGACGAAGAGGAAGATTATCCTCCGGTCTATCTTCATCAATTTATCAAAAAAATTCATCCTCTTACTCCTCTTTCTAATCCCCCCCTAAATAAGTTCTCTCAATCCCCAGGATTAAACGTAAAGCCGTGGAGATAATACCTAAACCAATTCCTATCATAATAGCTCTCTGTCCAGCAGACTGAGGAATGTTCATAATGAAAGTAGCAACCGCGGAGAGCCGAATATTTTCCGGCAGAAACCCAGAGATCATATCACCGATAGGCACCCTCCCTAACATCACAAAAAATGCGGCGAGCAAAAGCAGGGTTGCCTCCCAACTTCTGGCTCTAAATGCCCGGTAAGAAGCTGAGGCGACAAAAAATGCCAGGATGGCAAACATAGTGGCCGAAAGGGGGTTATATACGTTTCTATAAAGATAGTCGAAGGAGGTTCCGACATCTTGAAAATGAGAGCCCCGGGAAAAGAAAAACCCAATTATGGTAATCAAAAGAAAGCTTAAAATGGTTACCAGAGCATAAAACCAGTCTTTCTTTTTCTTGTAAATTTTATCAGCCGATACTCTCAAGAGATTTAATGCTCCTAACCAGATGGCAAATGCGGCTATGATTAAAATCCAGTCGGAGAAAAGTGTTTCCACCGAGCCAAATGGTCTATGGGGTATGAAAAATGAAATTATATAAACTATTCCCACGGTTGCAGTCAAAATCAGGGGTATTTCTCTTCGCATCTTTTCTCCTATTGAACTACAAACAAATTATAAAACCCTCTCCACAATCCAGTGGTTATGAAAACAATTCCGGCAGTCAGGATTAGCAAAATAATGGCCTTGCCAATATCCTGCCCTTTTAAGCTACCCAGAAGTTTTGGCTCTTTGGAAAGATAAGCTGATGCCGCGAAAAGCTCTTCACCGATTAAAGTGTAATCACAGGAGGCAAAAAAGAAGGGGATTTGAGCTGGCATAGCGGTTCCGGCAATTTGAATCGCTCCAATGGAGTTTCCGGTTTCCGCCATAATCAGGGATTCTGCATAAAAAGCACCTTGATAAAAGATGGTAGCTGGTTTCTCTCTCAAGATCAGGCCATCGATTCCAGCCGCATAGCCGAATTGGTCATCGGTCAGGTAGTGGACCATATCCTCTTTAAAGGCATCCGGACGACCTGCAGCAGCATATGCTTCTTTGACCACTTCCCGACAGGTGACCATTACTAAGGAACGGGAAACCGGCACCTCCAGTGGTGTTTCATATTCTGCAGTTATTTTGGCAACCCGGCTTAGTATAGTAACTCCAGCAATGGTCTGGACATTATCCATATCCTGGGTACCGGGAATATACAGGATCTTCTTACCCATCTCCGTGGCTCGACCAACCGCATCGTCCACCGCGTCCAAGCCAGCAATTTTTCTAATGAACAGCTCTTTTCCTGCTCTGGCCTGACTTATAAAGTAGAGTATTAACCCTCCCAGGATCAGTGCAGCAATCAAAGTATTTTTTCTCCCCGAATAAAACCATTGAGCTTTAGATAAAGCGGTTAGGCTGGGTTCAGAAAAAGAAAAAAAACCAGATTTATTTATAACCTTTATCTTGTAATAATGGTTAATTTTATCTTTAGTGTTGCCGTCAGTGAACTCTTTGCTTCCTTTGGCGACCTGTCCGATCTCTTTATATTCTCCATCTCGCTCTTCAGAACGATAAATCAAATATCCGGTCACATTATTTTTTCCAGCACCATCATCCGTAGATTTCTTCCAGGTTACGGTGATACTCCCTCCGGCATCATTCGGAGTATCTTTAGCCGTAACATCTGTGGGCGGAGAGGGGGGAAGGGTATCTTCTTGGGCAAAAGCAGGACTTAAAATAAATAGGCTAAAAATAAATTGGAGTAAAACTAAATTCCAGTTTATCCTCTTATTTCTCTCGCTTTTTGCTCTAACTATTCTCACCGATTATCCTGAAGATATTAAAAACAAAAACCACTAATCTTCTAAAACGGATTAGTGGCTAAAATCAAATATCAATTGCCCAAATCTTCAAAGTACATTTTCTGTTTTGAGCAATCCTTTTTGTCAGAAAGAACCTCCAGACCTTAAAGGTTTCTATATCTCGCCTTTTAATTTATCAGGTAAATTTTTTAAGTCAAGGATTTTTTTAGAGTTTTCTGGAAAACTTATTTAGCGGGGCTTGGAGCCCCGCCTACGGGAGGTCAAATATCCCTCTCCTACGGATCCGTTTCTCGGACTTGAGGACAAGGCGAGATTACCGATTTAAAGGTTTTTTCCTTTGAACCATTGAACCTTTGAACTTTTAAACCTTTTATTCCTCTATCATCTCCACATTAGCTCTTGGAATTATAGCTCTTTTCTTATCCTCGAATTCGACCTCTAAAACCCTGGCAGATGATTCGGACTCAAGTTTCTGTAAGGGAGAAGGAAGATTGACCACTTTTCCTAATCTGCCAAAATAGGGTTGTCGAATTACCCGGATGGGGCTTCCGATATCCAGGCCGATATTTTCATACGCCTCTGATTCTATTTTTTTGTGAATATCACCAGTATAAGGTATTACCACCTCAGGTCTGATCACCCCAGCCCTTATCTGGGTGGCTCCATTTATACAAGCCATTTTCCCCTGCTTGGATTTAAGCAGATCAAAAGTTCTCTCGGCCATGTTTATCTGCCCAAAACCTTCGGTTACTACCAGGGTTATGCCCAATTCCTCTGAGCCGGTTATGGCAACTCCTAAATCATAACCTAAGAATTCTCTTAAATCTTTGTCATCAAACCCACCACTACAATTCCCTTTGCTCCAACTGAAACTGCTTTCTTTATAGCCGGGCTGGTAACCAGACTTCCTCCCACAATCACCTTTCCAGCACATTCTTTATCAATAAGTGAGTCAGTTAAGACTTCGGTATTATCCTTGGTTACGATTTTTATCTCTCCATGAGTCTCACCACCTATTCCGAAGATACCCTGGATAAAAGAACCCCAGGTGCTAACCGAGATCCCCTCTTTCGGGAAAACTTCGACTACCTCGCCTTCTAAATAGGCTTTTATCTCCACTGGAATTGGGTTTCCACGAATCAAAACCTGTCCGGTAATGGAGGAAACACTTTCCACTGTCCCTTCAGATTTTGCCCGGCATTCTGAGGAGAAAAGCCCAAAGAAAGATTTACTTTTGGCAATCACTTCATTCTCTTTAACCCTTTCCCCTTCTTTTCTTAACATATGTTCAGGCACATCCTCTGGAGGAAGTCCCAAAATATTTGCTACATTTATCGGCTCCACATTTCCAGGGAGATTGGTTCTGGCAACAACTGTATCAGGGCTCACTTTATCTCCAACTTTCACCACGACCTCACCCTTCAAGGGTAAAATCCTTTTTTTGGTTACTAAGACCTTCTCAGTTACTTTTAAACCCGGGGTATATGCATGTCCCATTTTTTAACTCCTTTGGATTTCAAAAATCTTCAGCTCCAGATTCGTTCTAAGCCACTTTAGTGGCGAAAGACCCGACTGAAGTCGGTTTGAACAAACCCAGATTGGTTTTTGCGGGGCTGGGGGCCCCGCCTACGAAATAAAATTTCTTTTTCGTAGGTCGGGCACCCTTGCCCGACAGATTTACAACCTCTCCAATATCTCTTTAGAATATATATCTAATGCTATCATCCACTCTTTTAATTTCTTCACCCTGATCTTATCATCTGTTGGTAGAATAAAGGGTCTTCCTCTGCCATCCAAGATTATTCCAGTAACACCACCGTAAATCTCTTTTTCTACTTTAGCCCCTTTTCCGGCTCCGAGATCAAAACCTCTCAAAGGTTCCAAGGTGGCTTTAGCTTTTAAGGGGTTTCCTTTTTCATCCAAACCTAAGGGGTACTTTTTCATCTCACCATATTTTAAAATACCCTCAATGGTTTCTCCATCTGGCATCTGGAAGTGATATTTTAAAATCTCCTTTTCTTCCCTACGGGTCGTAGAGCTGTAATCAACTTTCAGTTCTCCTGATGGTGCGATGCAGGTTCCTAAATGGATCAGACAATCTTTGTTAAAGACCTCCACTGCGGCTTTGGTATGGACAGTAGATAAAACTCCAAGCTGGGGCATCATAAAGATGCTGTCAACTGCTAATCTGGTAATCCCTTCTGGTAAAAATCCATCGATCAACATCAAGGCGGCTTGATGCCTTCTCGGAGCATGGGATAAAACTCCACCTGAGCCAATGAGCATATCTAGGGTCATCATATTAACCAGAGTCAGGCCACCTGCGGTCTGGGCAAAAGCATCTGCTATGGTCCTCTGCTGTTGAACCCCTTTTAAGACCGTGGCAAAAGATTTATGCTGGATAAAGGCAAGCCTTAAAGCCTCTTTGGCAATAGCCTGCTCGAAG
>JAZDLB010000214.1:0-2242 GCA_043802565.1 Candidatus Zixiibacteriota bacterium
ATGCTACTCCAAATCGGGTTTTAGCTGAGTTTTTAAAGGAAACCTTAGTGGATAGTAATATCCCCTGTTTTCTTCGCTTCACCGGTAGTTTTTTAGAGGGTGGGTTGGGATATGTGGTGAAAGATCAGCCTGGATACAAATTGTATGTGCCCGAGGATGAATATGAGGAGAGCTTAGCCATTAAAGAACAAACTGTAGGAAACCTATAACTTTACTGAAGGAGAGGTTGTATGGAAAAAAGAAAAGATTCTCACTGGTTTATTCTATTTGTAGTTTTTTTCACATCTTTTTATTTTTTCGCCTGCGGTAAGGTAATTCCCAAATCGATTAACTGGGTGGCTAATTTTGAAGAGGCATCTCAGATGGCTAAGTCTGAGAACAAAAATGTGGTCCTGGATTTTTATACCGACTGGTGTAAGTGGTGTAAAAAGTTAGCTGATTCTACCTTCACTGATACCAGTTTAATACGCTTCTCTATGGATTTTGTTTTCTTCAAAACTAATGCGGAAAAAGACACAGCTTTGGCTGAAAGATTTAAGGTAAATGGTTATCCCACCGTTATCCTTACCAATCCTTCAGGTGAAGAGATCGACCGGGTTGTAGGATATGCTAACGCTCCTGATTTTATGCAAAAAATTAAAGAGTACCTTAAGGGTGAAGGAACCCTATCTGATTTAGAAAACAAGCTTAAAAAAGATACTACCGATATAGAGCTCTGGTTCAAGGTAGGAGATAAGTATCAAGAGCGTAGAAGATTTGAGGAAGCTTTGTTAAATTTCAATAAGGTCGTCTCTTTAGATCCGAAAGATAAAACAACAAAATCCTCAGAAGCGCTTTTGAATATGGGGTTTATATACAGGAAACTGAAAAATTATCCTAATGCCATTGAGAAATTTCAGGAAATCCTTAAACAATATCCCAAGAGTAAGGTGAGTTTAAAGGCGGAGGAATATATTCCCTATACTTATGCAACTATGGGTGATACAGTCAAAGCCGTTACTTTATTTAAAAAGATTTTAAAAGATCATCCGGATTTAGAATCAGGAAAAAAAGATTCGGTGGAGAAGATGATTGATAAGTTAGAAGGAAAGAAGGTAGAGTAAATTCACCATTCAGAGCCACTTTAGTGGCGTAATGGAGAAAACCCGACTGAAGTCGGTATGAACAGCAGATTATCGTTCAGAGCCACTTTAGTGGCGAAAGTCCCCACTAAAGTGGGTTAGAACATAGCATGCTAAGAGGAGTTAAAATCTTTTAAGGAGTTTTGGATGGGTCAGAAACTGATTTTTGAACTGAGCTCAAAAGGGAGAAGCGGGTGTGATCTACCTGAATTAGACATACCACCAAAAAAAATTGAGGAGCTTATTTCAAAAGGTAGCTTAAGAGAGAAAGAGTTAAAACTGCCAGAGGTAAGTCAGGTGGATGTGGTTCGTCATTTCATCGCTCTTTCTATTTTAAATCATCACGTGGATAAAAGCTTTTACCCCTTAGGCTCCTGCACAATGAAATACAGTCCCAAAATCAATGAAGATCTGGCACGTCTGTCAGGCTTTTCCTCAATCCATCCCTATCAACCGGAGGAGACAGTTCAGGGTGCTTTAAAGTTGATGTTTGAATTAGGGGAATATCTAAAAGAGATCGGTGGAGTTGATGCGGTAACCCTTCAGCCTGCGGCTGGAGCTCAGGGAGAGCTGACCGGTCTTTTGATAACCCGAGCCTATCATACTAAGAATGGAAACCCCAGGTCAAAGATAATCATTCCTGATTCAGCTCACGGCACAAACCCGGCTTCTGTAACCATAACCGGGTATCAGGTCGTTCAGGTCAAATCGAACCAAAAGGGGTTAGTGGATTTAGAGGAATTGAAAAAAGTTCTGGATGAAGAGGTAGCCTGTTTTATGCTTACCACTCCTAATACCTTAGGGCTTTTTGAATCTCAGATAGAAGAGATCTCCAAAGCAGTCCATAATGTAGGGGCACTTCTTTATATGGATGGTGCCAATCTTAATGCTCTTTTAGGGATAGTTCGTCCTGGTGATATGGGGTTTGATATAGTCCACTTCAACCTGCATAAAACTTTTTCTACTCCGCATGGTGGTGGAGGACCTGGAGCAGGACCTTTGGGAGTTAAAAGAATCTTAGAGCCTTTTCTACCAGTTCCAGTTATAGAGAAAAAAGTTGATGAAAAGGGGAAAGAAAATTATTCGTTCAATTATAAAAGAGCAGATTCAATCGGGAAGAT
>JAZDLB010000215.1:0-2088 GCA_043802565.1 Candidatus Zixiibacteriota bacterium
AAAGAGGAATTTCTCAACATGGCTCCGGGTAGAAGGTTTGCCTCTAAAAGGATTTGAAAACCGTTACAGATTCCTATGACCAGTCCACCTTTTTCTGCAAAATTATAGACCTCTTTCATTATGGGAGCAAACCGTGCAATAGCGCCAGTACGCAGATAATCCCCATAGGAAAATCCACCTGGCAAAATCACGCAGTCGAAGTTTTTCAGGTCTTTATCCTGATGCCAGAGAAACTCAACTTCCTCTTTTATCACCGATTTGACCATCTGGTAGGCGTCATAATCACAATTGGAGCCGGGAAAGATGATCACACCGAATCTCATTTTAAAATCTCCACCTTGAAATCCTCGATCACCGGATTGGCTAAAAGTTTATCGGAGATCTTATTTACCAGTTTCAAACCTTCTTTTTTGGTTGAGGAATGAAAAGTAATCTCAAAGAATTTACCGCTCCTGACCTCTTCGATACCTTTATAACCCATATCCTCTAATGCCCTTTTGATGGTGGTCCCCTGAGGGTCTAAAACTCCTTCTTTTAGTCTAACATAAACTATGGCCTTACCTGTTTTTCCTTTTTTTCCCATACCTTTCTCTTTTTTGATAAATCTTTTTTATTTATCTACGAGCTTTTCGTTCTTTGGTTCCATATGCACTAACTGGTAAACTTCTCTTACAATTCCGGAAAGAACATAAATCATCCCTAAAGGGAAAATAGCTAATTTGGGTTTCGATAGCACTGCAATCAGAGCTACCAGTATATATATCAGTTTAATCAAATTCTTTTTAGAATTCAAGGAAAATCTTGGCAGGGTCTCATATTCAATTCCTGAGACCATTAATGCGGAAAAAACTATGACTAAAGTTATTAAAACCTCAGGATATAAAAGCTCCCCCCAGAGCTCGTATGAGAAAAGGGTGTAGCCACAGAGGGTAACTGCGGCAGCGGGAATAGGAAGGCCGGTAAAATATGGCTTTTCCTCAAGTCTGGCTTCTATGTTAAAACGTGCCAATCTAAATGCTCCGCAGACAATGAACAAAAAACCAAGAAGCCAGCCCCAGGTTCCCAGGACATAGAGTCTGAAAGAATAGAAGATCACGGCAGGAGCTATGCCAAAAGAGACGAAGTCTGCAAAGGAGTCCAACTCTACCCCGAAGCGGGAAGCGCTTCTGGAAATGCGAGCGATTTTACCATCCAAGGCATCGAAAAAACCAGCTAAAATTATAAGCCAGGCCGCATGGATTGCCTCACCTTCGAAGCTCTGCAGGATGGAGATAAACCCGCAGAGCATATTGCCCACCGTGAAAACCCCTGGGAAGATACCTTTGAAATTTCTCATTGAAACCTTTTTTATGTAGTTTCCCAATTCATTGGGCGTAGTTCTCTCTCCCCTTGTGGGAGAGAGTTAGAGAGAGGGGTCACCCTCCCTTATCCCCTCCCGTCGAGGGAGGGGTATTTCCAGTACGATAAATCGAGCAACTATGTTGTCTTGACCTCACCCCCGCCTATGGCGGGATTTTCAACCTTACCCTCTCCTATCCTACCCTACGGGGGCTTGCTCCGGATCCGTTTCTCGGACGAGGAGAGGGGAGTAAATTAAGAATATGTTCCGATTACAGTTTCCCCGGCTTTTACCTTCTGATTTAACTTCACTAAAATCTTAACCTTCTCCGGAAGAAAAAGCTCAACCCTGGAGCCAAACTTTATCATCCCGAACCTTTCCCCAGCTATTATTTTGTCCCCTTCTTTTATTCGGCATACTATCCTACGAGCAAGAGTCCCGGCAATCTGCTTTAAGACCAGTTTAATTTTCTCATTTTCCAGACTGAGTTCGTTCTGTTCATTCTCCAAAGATGCTTTTTCTTTATAGGCAGGGTTGAACCTGCCAGGAGTATGTTTTGAATATTTTACTATCCCGCTTATCGGATTTCTGTTTATATGCACATCCCAAAGAGATAAAAAAATAGAGACTTTGGTGCCAGGGGAGTTTATGAAACTGTTCTCAGAAAAGGGGAGAAGCTCAACAATTTTTCCATCCGCAGGGGCAAATATTATATTTTCTTCCTGGGTAATCTTCCTTTCCGGGTCCCG
>JAZDLB010000216.1:0-2016 GCA_043802565.1 Candidatus Zixiibacteriota bacterium
TTGTTGAGTTTGCCTCTTTCTAAATAGACCAGGCCCAAATCATATTGAGCTGAGGTATCCTTAGGATTAGCTTTGACTACCTTTTCATATTCTATGATTGCCAGATCGTAATAAACCCCTCGAAGATTATAGTGAGCTAAAACATCCATTGTATCTTTTTCCACTAACTTTTTATACTGGCTGATGGCTTTTTCAGGATCAGTCCCTTTTTTGTAAAATACCTGTTTGCCGTCATCTTTATAAAGATAGGTATCATTGATCATGGCGGCTTTTTGCCATTCAAAGACCCCCAGCGTATAATAAACAGCACCAAAAACATAATTTAGTTTAGGAAATTTTGGATTAAGTTTCTGGACTATTTTGTATTCCTTCATAGCTTCATCAAAAAGCTTCTTGTGATGGTAGAGGGTGCCCAGATGATAATGAGCTTCCACATATTTGGGGTCAATCTTAATGGCCTGCTTGAGTTCCTCTATGGCATTGGAAATAGCATTTGTCTTGAGCTTCATAGCTTCATCGAAATGCTTTTTAGCTTCCTTGTTTACCGCAAAGGCGGAGATGGGTATTAATACCAGCAGGATTGCAGGTATCAGCCAGGAGAATCTTCGTATAAGGGACATAAGGGCTCCTTTCAAAAAGGTTCAAAAATTATATTTTATACGAAAGTTTTCATTTAAGCAATGGGAATTTTTGTATTTTCCCCTCTCCTCGTCCGAGAAACGGATCCGTAGGATAGGAGAGGGTCAGGGTGAGGTCATTAAACTATAGAATTGTAGGGGCGAGGTCTCCTCGCCCTGATGATGAACGGGGAAACCCCGCCCCTACCTTTGCATGTCATTGCGAGGATCCCCGTAGGGAAGACGAAGCAATCCGTACCTCGGGAATAAACGGATTGCTTCGCAATGACTGAAAAAAATAGCTCAGGAATTTCTTGACAACTTGATTGATTGAGCATAGATTTAGCTTTTGTGAGATAAGGTAAAAAATAATGTTTCAATTTCGATTTATCTGGAAAATAACTTAAAAATTAACCCTATAACCCGGGAGAGGTATGAACTTAGAGCTTAAAAAGATCGATATCTGGTCTTGCGTGAAAATCACATTTATCCTGTATGGGATTTTCGGATTGATCATCGGGATATTCTATGCTATTCTTTTAACTTTTGTGGGAGGTATTTTAAGCAGTTTCGGAGGGAAAGAATTTGGCTCCTTCAGCGGGCTTTTTTCAGGTTTTGTGGGAGTCTTCACCGCATTTTTCCTGGCTCTATTCTATGCGGTGATCGGTTCGATCTTCACTGCCTTTTTCGTCTGGCTCTATAATATTTTTGCAAAAGCAGTAGGAGGGATCAAATTTAATTTTGAAGGGGAGAAGCTTGAGCTGAAAGAGGAGAGTTCTCCAAAAAGTTTTAAATATGAATAAAATCGATAAAGACCTTGACCCTCTCAGGGAAGTTAGAGTAAGGATTGCACCCAGTCCTACTGGTTTTCTGCACGTGGGTAATGCCCGCACCAATATCTACAACTATCTTTTTGCCAGACATAATCAGGGGAAATTTATCTTGAGGATCGAGGATACGGATGTTGCCAGATCCGCACCCGAGATGGTGGATGTGATTTTAGATAGCCTGAGATGGTTAGGTCTGGATTGGGATGAGGGTCCGTATTATCAATCCCAGAGATTAGAAAAATATCAGGGATATGTCCAGAAAATTTTAAGTGAAAAAAAAGCTTATTTCTGTTTCTGCGCACAGGAGATTTTAGAGGAGAAAAGAAAAAAGGCAATGGCGGAAAAGGTTGATGCGAAATACGACCGTACCTGTTTAAATCTTTCTAACAGAGAAAGAGAGGAAAAGGAAAAAAGCGGAGTCCCCAAAGCAGTCAGGCTGTTGGTTCCGGAAGGAGAAACCACGTTCCAAGATCTGGTTTATGGGGAGCTGAAAAAAGAAAACAAAGATCTTGATGACCTGATACTCCTGAGATCAAATGGGACTCCCACCTACAATTTAGCCTGTGTGG
>JAZDLB010000217.1:0-2549 GCA_043802565.1 Candidatus Zixiibacteriota bacterium
AGCGGGAATACAGGTATATCCTTTTCTGCAATTGGTCGAGCCTTAGGCCACCCGGTGACTATATTTATGCCAGACTGGATGAGTGAAGAAAGAATCAATCTTATACGGAGCCTGGGTGCTCAAGTTCGCCTGGTAAGCAAAGATAATGGTGGTTTTTTAGGTAGCATACGCCTTGCTGAAGAGCTGGCTGAGAACACAAATGGAGCCTTCCTTCCCCGGCAATTTTTCAACGAAGATAACATAGAGGCTCATGCTATGACAACCGGACCTGAGATCTGGTGGCAGTTAAGATTTCATTCTCTAACTCCAGATGCTTTCATTGCCGGTGTCGGCACAGGTGGTACTATTATGGGAACAGGCCGTTTCCTTAAGGAAAAAAATCCTGCAGTAAAACTTTATCCCTTAGAACCAGCCAACTCACCAACACTCTCAACGGGGTATAAGATAGGCAAGCATCGAATCCAGGGCATATCGGATGAGTTCATACCACCCATCGTTGACCTGGAGACTTTAGATGACATTATTATGGTGGATGATGGAGATGCAATCTTAATGGCTCAAAAGCTTGCAACAGAACTTGGAATCGGAGTGGGCATCTCTTCTGGAGCCAATTTCCTGGGAGCCCTCAAGGCTCAAAATGATCTTGGCAGTGATGCAGTGGTGGTTACGGTTTTCCCGGATGACAATAAGAAATACCTCAGCACAGATCTGTTAAGAGAAGAACCGGTAAAGGAGGGATTCCTTTCTCCTGATGTCAAACTTATGAGTTATCAGGCATTCAAGCGAGTTTGCTATACTTGTTGTAATCCGTTGGACTGTTTGGAAGCAAATCATTTGGAATCAAGAGACGAAATGCCCCTGCCGCACTGTCCTCGAAGACCCTAAATTTCAAATGGCTACCAAACAGTCTCAAGATCAACCAGCTGCTGGAGAATTCTCGAAGCTAAATAGAACGACTGGAGTGTAAAGCTTTAGCTTTACCTTTAATTGATTAGATTCGTAATGCCCTACCTTTGTGTCGGGCGTTTATTAGATAGTAAGTCAGACATTCCTGTCTGACACTAAAGAACAGACAGGATGTCTGTTCCACCAACCAAACCTGTAGCCAAATAACATCTTTGGCGACCCTGAAAGGGTCGCGCTACGATTCCCTCTCCTTTATTTGTAGAGTAAGCACACCTATCCACTAATTTCTCATTTTTTAAAAATTCTCTTAAAAAATTGAAGAAATGTTAAAAAAGACTTGAAAAATCTTGATATTATGCTTATAAATTAAATGAACTTCTCACCAAGGTTTAAAAAAGTGAGGAAAAAATGGTAGAAGGATTAAATGATGAAATCCAGAAGCTCAGGCGAGCAGTTGAGGAGCTATCGATTCTCAACGAGATAAGCGTAGCCATCAGCTCCACTATGGGAGTGGAGAAGATGACCGAGCTGATTTTGAAAAGAAGCACCAAACATATCCGGGCAGAACAGGGGGCCATCTGTCTGGTAAGCGGGAAAAACGAAACTGCCCCTTTGAAAACCTATGTAAGAACCCTTAATTCTACCTTCCATGGGGTTCCCTACCATTTCGGGATGAGCCTGACTGGCTGGATGCTCAAAAACCAGAAGCCGCTTTTGATCAACGACCTTTCAAAAGACGAAAGGTTCATAGGGATTGAAAAAGAATCTACAGAGATAAAATCGCTTTTAGCTGTGCCTTTAAAATTAAAAAATAAGATGATAGGAGTTTTATGTCTTTTTAACAAAAAAGATAATTCAGATTTTACCCAGGATGACCTGAAGCTTTTATCGATCATTGGAATTCAATCGGTCCAGACCTTAGAAAATGCTCGACTTTACGAGGAGGAACGTAAACTTATAGCTTTAGAAGAAGATTTAAGAACTGCCCGCTTCATCCAGCAATCTCTTTTGCCTAAAAGTAACCCGATTATCGAAGGGATAGAGATTTTTGGCCTTTCCATCTCCGCCAGGCAAGTTGGTGGAGACTATTACGATTTCATACAGATCGATGATTCCCATCTCGGAATTGCCATAGCAGATGTTTCAGGCAAAGGGACTTCCGCAGCTTTGTTGATGGCAAATCTGCAAGCCAGCTTAAGGGGTCAAGCTCTGATAAATCGCAGTGTGAAAGATACTGTAACTAAGACCAACTTTATGCTCTCTAAATTTATGGATATGGGAAAATTCATAACCCTTTTTTATGGCATTCTGGACCTTCAAGCAAAAACCTTCACTTACACCAATGCCGGGCATAACTTCCCTTTTCTGCTGGACCGGGTCGGTAATTTGAAAAACTTAGAAAAAGGTGGAATCATCTTAGGGATTTCTGATAATTCAGTCTATGAAGAGGATACTGTTCAATTAAAATCAGGTGATTTAATCCTTCTATATACAGATGGCATAACTGAGGCAACCAATGAGAAAGAGGAGATGTTTGAAGAAGAAAGGCTTTTAAAACTTCTTAAAGATAACCAGGAGATTTCAGCCCAGAATCTTTCCCAAAAAATTGTGGATGATGTCCTCTCCTTTCAAGGCACCCAGCC
>JAZDLB010000218.1:0-4285 GCA_043802565.1 Candidatus Zixiibacteriota bacterium
TTCAAAACCTTCTTTGAAAGTTTTTTCTTTATACTCTTTCTTCTCCAGGTTAAAATAACCCAGGGTTACATTCTTCACCGCACCTAACCCATAGAAAAACCCGCCTTCGATCTTTTCCTTTTTCACAAATCTTTTAAGGGATGCTATTATCTCTTCCCCTGTTTCTAATCTTAGCACATATACATTTCCGAATTTCTTATAATGCATATTTTCTCCTAAAGTTAAATCATATCAAGTAAAAGCTCTCAAAAACAGAGAAACTTAGCGGGCAAGGGTGCCCGCCCTACGAAATATAAATAGGTTTTAAATCGTAGACAGGGCTCCCAGCCCTGCAAACTTTAGTTTTGCAAATCTCCATGAAAATCCTTGCTTAAGTCTCCGAATCAATCCAGTATAAATAATCTTTAGAACCGGAGATAATTGGCAAAGCGATTATCTCCGGCACTTCATAAGCATGAAGAGTTTTGATCACTTCTTCTACGTTTTTATATAGCTTTTTTCTGGTTTTAATAATCAATAACAATTCTTTTTCATCTGAGATCTTACCTTTCCATCTGAAAACAGATTGAACATCTTTAATAATATTAACGCAGGCAGCCAATCTTTTCTCAACTAAAGACTGTGCAATCTTTTTAGCTTCCTCCTCAGACGAAGCAGTTACGAGTATGACAATGAAATCTTCCACGCTTAAACTTTTAAACTTTTGTCCGCCTTTGGCGGATTGAGCCTTGAATCTTTTAAGGTATTATCTTTTTATTTTCCGTTTCAAAACATTTTCTATCGAATCCAATTTCCCTTTTAACCGGTTCTTAGCTCCTTTCCGGTCATCGAGGGTGATTACCATATAAACCCGATTTGACTCTTTTCTTAAGGTTTTATGACATTTTTTGATTAAGCTGAAAATTTTGTTCCACTCCCCTTCAACGATAGTGCTCATAGAAGTAGACTGATAAGGCAACCCACTTCTATCAACCAAATCAACTATCCCTGCCACATGTCTACTTAAACTCTCCCCCTTATCCAGAGGAAACATACTAAATTGTGCTAACATTTTTTTCCCTGTTTTAAAATTGATTAGTATAGTATGGCGTTTGAAATACGCCCTTATATCTTGTTGGAAAATTTAAGTAAATTCAGATTGTTTGTCAAAGAAAAAAGTGGGGGCATCCGCCCTTGGCGGACAACGTACCCCTTTAGATGTTTTATTTTCAGTTATATCTTAATCAATATTCAAACCTGATTTCTTTTCCGAATCTTCTCATCCCGGATCCGGTCCAAGAGTCTGGATAATTGCTCTATCCTGAAAGGTTTTGGCAAAAGGTAGTCCACGCCAAACTCCTTGATTTTCCCCTGCTCAAAACTCACACCCCAGCCGGTTATCATTACCACAGGTGTCTCTTTTCTTATCTCCTTTACCCTTTGAGAGACCTCCCAGCCAGACATCTCTGGCATCCCCAGATCAGTTATCACCAGATCAAAACCATCCTGCTGGAAAAGCTCAAGCCCATCTTTACCTGAAGAAGCTACTTTTATGCTGTGCCCTAATCCCAGTAGAATACTCTCTAAAAGGTCGCGGATAATCTTCTGATCATCTATAGCTAAAATCTTCAGGCTCTCAGCTATCTTCTTCTCTTTTGTAATATCAATCTCTTTATCTGAGATCATTTTTTTCTCTGGAATCTCCTCCGTCTCGCCTTTTACCTCGCGGATAAGTTTACTCCCCTCTATAACTAATTCTTCAATCAACTTGATTTGATCTGCAATTGCACTCGTGGTGAAATCTTTATAGGATTTAATCTGAAACCTTATAAGCTCAGCATTGCCTAAAATCCCGGCTAAGATATTATTCAGGTCATTGAAGAACTCTTTGGAAACTTCCTTTTTACCCTTGTCTGTTTTAGACAGAGATTCCGGAACTTTTTCAAATCTGGCATATTCCACCACCATCTCCACCTCCCCTTTATCATCCAGTAAAGGACAGGTCCAGATTTTTAATAACCCTTCATCTTTTGATTTTTCATTAACCAATTTAATCTGCTTAAAATAAGGCTTTTTCTCTTTGAAAGTAAGATAACAGGGGCAGACTTCAGGCTGGTTTTGTTGATATAGCACCTGAAAACAATTCTTTCCCACTACCTCTTCCGCCGTCAGATCCAAAAGCTTTAAACCAGCTTTATTTATTTTAATAATTCTCTGATTTCTATCATGAACTGTTACTCGATCCTCCAATGAATCTAAAAATGAGCTGATCATCTTTTCCTTCTTCTCCAAAACCTGATTTAAGATGATCCCCTCCAGTGCAACTGTAGCCTGTAGAGCTAAGGTTTTAACAAAATCCAGCTCAGATAAAGAGAGAGTATCCTGCTTGGTTTTACATTCAAAAACGATTAACCCGGAAGCTTTATCTTTCATTTTAAGAGGAATCGCCACAACCTTTTTGACCCCTTTGACCTTTAGTTCTGGATCCTGTTCATCCGATAAATATTTTATTTCATTATCTTTCATTGCCTCTTTAAACCAGCAATATCCAGGCAAATAGATTTCAGCTCTTGAAAATTCAGTCTCCGAAGTAGCTCTTAAAAATAAAGTGTCACCTTCTCGAAGATAAATTTTACAATCACAAGGATGAAATATTTCTGCGCCTGTTTTTACTATACGAGAAAATACCTCCTCAAAATTATCTTTACCTAAAGCTTCTGCTATAAGTCTGAGCGCTCTCTCCTTCTCCCGGGCTATCTTTAATTCCCTCTTTTGTTGTTCTAATTGCTCAAGTATTAGCAATCCCTGGATTCTTCTCCCTAAAACCCCTGCCAATTCTAATAAATTCTCAGAATCGGGATTTTCAAAAAGATATTTGTTCATAGAGAACAGTGAAACTACACCTATAGGCTCTTCGTTTGAATAAAGAGGAATACAGATACAAGATTCTAAATTATCATCTTTCACTGCCAGTGCTAATTTTCGTTCAGAATTTATGAGTTCACCTGTGGTTTCAACACAATTACCCTTTAGAGCACGTTTGAAAATATTTACCTCTTTCATTATTTTCTTGACATTTTCTTTAATCGTTGAGGATAAACCCAGGGAATGTGTTAAGGCCAACTCTCTTTCAAAATCATTGAAAAGGAAGATTGCTCCAGATTCTGCTTTGAGTTCCTGGCAAAGATATGTCAGGGAAAAGTCAAGTAGGGAACTCAAGGCATCTTTAACCTCAACCTGATTAGAAGATTTATTCAGCTCCGATAAAAAAGAATTTATTTCCACATATTTTCTTCTTATTTTCTTAAATCTATCCCTTTCATTTAGAATGGCTGGTAGCCAGTTTATCGGGCTGAAGCTGACCAGGATAATACCTGTAACATATAAAGCTATTTTGCAGAACTCTCCCCATGCCATATTTTTTACAGATAGATAATGTTGAATCTCAGGGATATTCTCACCCAATTCTAACAGACTTCCTATGAAAATAAAAAAGATGCCCAAACTCATCTCTCCCCATCCTTTGAGGTTGAGTTCTAAATACCTCTCTCTCAAATTTACTAAAGTAACCCAGAGCAGGAGTAAAATCAGCGAGAAGAAAATCTCTATTAAAGGTAAAGTCATCTTAAAACCTGTAGTTCAATTAATGGAGACATCTAAACCAGGAGGTTTAGATTACTATCAAAGCCAATACTAATCTAATCAAAAATTTTAAAAAATCAAACAGTTTTTTAATCTATCCTAATAGTTTTCTGAATGAAAACTATACCATTCCATCTCAATTTTAGTCAAAATATCTTTTAAGTATATTTAATATGATTAAAAATTCCTCTTGTTTATTTTAAAATGATTGGTTATTATTACTTTGATTTCAAGTATTTTAATAACCCTCATTTGAGGGAGGTGAGATGGATGGTTATGAAGAAAAAAGTTGCCCGCAAAAAAGTGGCTCCTAAAAAGACAAAAAAGGTTTATTATTGCGTGCCTTGCGGAATGGAGGTAGCAATCACAAAAGCGGGGATTGGAACTAGCACTCTGATGTGCTGTGGTGAAGTGATGAAGCCTAAGAAGAAATAGAAAGTTTCTTCTTACCTTATTACCTTAGAAGCCCCCATATTGGGGGCTTTTTGTTTTCATCAAGCACTCAAGTTCTATTATTTATCTGCCGATAAAATAATCGGGCAGAAGGCCCCATTAGTTCTTTCAGTTCCAGCAGGGCGATCCCGCAAAATGCGGGACTGCCCTGTATTTTTTATGCTTGAGTGTAAACCTGATTGAAAAAACAGGTAACAATTTAAATAGCCTT